>NZ_JADPKQ010000302.1:0-39249 GCF_023074015.1 Bradyrhizobium sp. 142 | reverse complement strand
TCGAACAGGGTAAATGGCTGCGGCAGGTCGTCACCGGCTACTTCAACGACCATGCGGTGCCGACCAACAGTCGGGCGCTCAGCGCCTTCCGCTTCTTCGTCATCGAACTCTGGAGACGCACGCTCCGGCGCCGCAGCCAGACCGATGGCATGAGGTGGGAGACGATCAGTCGCCTCGCCTGTGACTGCCTCCCCAGGCCCAACATCCGTCATCCTTGGCCGCGAGCACGCTTCGCCGTCACTCACCCGAGGTGGGAGCCGTATGCGGGAAAGCCGCACGTACGGATCTGTGCGGGGGGCGCGCTCAGCAATGAGCGTCCCTACCGCGACCGCTGCGCTCGCAATGACGGGACTGAGCGGAGGATCCGCGGCGTACTGGATGCCCCGCCTGCCGCCTTCGCTAAAGCTTCGGCGCCCCACGACTGCAAACCCCGGCGTCGCCGGGTTGCGGGGCATGACAGTTGTTGTTGATATGGCGATGGAACACCCGCGCGTCCCGTAACGATACGTGCGCGCAAGAGTTCCTTCACCATTGGCGTTGACCGCTTGTTTACCGTTTCGCGTCGGCGGAAATTTACCAACGCACGCAATCGCCCCGTGAAAACATCAGTGATCGCTTGAGTATGCTTCGTGCGCAACGTCGATTAACGCCCCGGCAACCTAAATTAGATACTTACGATAAAGATCGAATTGCACGGATGTACTGCGGCTCGATCCTCTAGCGTAAGCGTAGCGTGAGCGTAGCGATGTTTTTGTTGCGTAACCATCCGAAGGGCGCGCGGTTCGCGTCCTTCGGCATCGGTCTCTGCATCTTCGCATTGATGCCGAGGGAGACCGGCTATCAGGACATTGCTTCGCTGCTGGCGCGTCAGCCCGGCGTCGCCGAGCGTTGGCAGAAGCAGGTGTTTTCTGCGGCGTCCTCGATTCAGCTCGCCACCTACAGTTTTTCCCGCCCGATCGGGACCTCGGTTCCGCAGAGCCCGATGGTTCGCCTCGCAAGCCTCGATAGCCGCGATGTCACCGGCTCCATCACGCGCAATCCCGCGCTGCAGGCGCCGCCGCGCTACGAGGCCTCCGACTTTCCCAAGGTCGATCGCTCGATGAAGGGTGACCGCCTTGCCACGGCCACATCGGCGCCCGGGCCTGCCGAGACGGCCGCGCCGCCCACGCCCGCGCAGCAGGATCCCGCGACCTCCAACAGCTCGGTGTTCGGTGCCAAGACTGCAGCATTGCCGCAGGCGATGTCGCCGGAGTCCGCAGCCGCGCTCGATCCCGAGCTGCAGGAAGCGTTGCGTGCGCCGCCACTGCCGCAATATTCCGTTGCGCCAGAGGCCAGCGACACCGCGCGCGCATTCGCGGTTCAGCCACGGGAGGCGCTGAAGCGGGCCACCGCACCGGCCGCGCCGCCGCGGGATCCCTTCAGCGTGAAGACGTCGAACCTGTTCTTCGGCAGCTCCTCGCTCGGCGGCTCGCTCGAGAGCATCGAGAGCTGGCAACCCGGTGCCGAGCCGCTGATCGTGATGCCCGACCCCGACATGAAGGTGACGGCCTCGCTGTCGCCACCGTCGGAGGACATTGCCAAGGACGCCGAAAGCGGCGAAAGCGTCGCGCCGAAGGGCGAGGTCAACGCCGACAACCAGCGCGCCAAGTCACCGGCGGAGCGGCTCGCGCTCGACGACAAGTCTCGCGCGAAGTCCGAGAAGTGCCTCGCCGAGGCCGTCTATTTCGAATCCCGCGGCGAAGCGGTGCGCGGACAGATGGCGGTCGCCCAGGTGGTGATGAACCGTGTGTTCTCCGGCAAATATCCGGACACCGTGTGCGGCGTGGTCTATCAGAACAAGTATCGCCATTTTGCCTGCCAGTTCACCTTCGCCTGCGACAACAATCCCGACGTGATCCGCGAGCCCGAGATGTGGGAGCGTGCCAAGAAGATTTCGAAGGCGATGTTGGACGGCCAGATCTGGCTGCCCGAAGTCGGCAAATCCACGCACTATCACGCCTATTGGGTGCGTCCGTCCTGGGTCGCCGAGATGAAGAAGATGTACAAGTTCGGCGTCCACACCTTCTATCGGCCGCGCAACTGGGGCGACGGCAGCGAGGAGCCGAGCTGGGGCACCCCAGCGCAGACCGCAGCGCTCTCGGCGGAGCTCGCGCAGGAAGCCAGGAGCTCGGCCGAGATGGGTGCGATAGAGCGGCGGTAGCCGGTTACACGAGGTCGTCATGCCCGGGCTTGTCCCGGGCATCCACGTTTCTTCGCACTGCGTGGCGAGGCGTGGATGGCCGGGACAAGCCCGGCCATGACGGAGAGGGAGCGCGCCTCACGCCTCGATATCCAGCGCGCAGTCGAAATTCGGCGCGGAATGCGTCAGCGCGCCGGATGAAGCATAGTCGACGCCGGTCGCCGCGATGGCCGCGATCGACTCCAGCGTGACGCCGCCGGACGCCTCCAGCGCGACGCGGCCCTCGCCAAGCCGCACCGCCTCCCGCAGCGTCGCAAGGTCCATGTTGTCGAGCAGCACGGCGTTGGCCAATCCGGTGTCGAGCACCTCGCGCAATTGCGCGAGCGTATCGACCTCGATCTCGATCTTGACGAGATGGCCGGCATGGGCGTGGGCGCGCTCCAGCACGGGGCGGATACCGCCGGCGACGGCGATGTGATTGTCCTTGATCAGGATCGCGTCGTCGAGGCCGAAGCGGTGATTGAAGCCGCCGCCGCAGCGCACCGCGTATTTCTCCAGCGCGCGCAATCCCGGTGTCGTCTTGCGCGTGCAGCAGATGCGCATTTTGGTGCCTTCGGTCTGACGGACAAAGTCCGCCGTGAGCGTGGCGACACCCGACAGCCTGCCGACGAAATTCAGTGCGGTGCGCTCCGCGGTGAGAATGGCGCGCGCGGGCCCAGAGATCGTCAGCAGCTGCTGCCCGCGGCCAACGCGCGTGGCGTCGCGGACATGCGCACCTATCTCGATGTCTGGCGAGAGCTTGTGCAACGTCGCCAGTGCCAGCGGTAATCCGGCGATCACGCCGGACTGGCGCGCGACCAGCATCGCCTGTGCCTTCGTCGTTTCCGGGATCGTCGCCAGCGAGGTGATGTCGCCGGCACGGCCAAGATCCTCATCGAGCGCGCGATGCACGGCCTCGTCGATCGCGAGCGGGGACAGGAAGGCATCGGGATAGAGCAGTGAGACTGGGCTGATCATCGGAGGCTCCGTCAGGCGATCATGGGTTGGGCGATGCGCGGCCGTGCACGATCGGCGAGACTTTCCGCCACTTCGCGTGCTGCCATAAGCGTGGTCATGGTTCGCTGCGCCAGCGCGGGCACGTTCGCC
This sequence comes from Bradyrhizobium sp. 142, assembly GCF_023074015.1. NCBI lineage: Bacteria > Pseudomonadati > Pseudomonadota > Alphaproteobacteria > Hyphomicrobiales > Nitrobacteraceae > Bradyrhizobium > Bradyrhizobium sp. 142. Next base: position 35,924 of record NZ_JADPKQ010000302.1, on the reverse strand, counting down.
GGATGGTCGGAGCGGAAATGTGCGCCGCGGCTCTCGCGCCGCGCCCAGGCTGCGGCGGCAACGAGCAGGGCTGACGTTGCCATGTTGCGGAGTGCAGTGCTTGTTGCACCCTGTTCGAGCGCGGCAAAGCTGCGCACCGCATCCGCAAGCCCGTCACCGTCGCGAACCACGCCGACATGAGAACTCATCATGGTCCGCAGCCGCCTCACGCTCGCCGCGTCCGGTGCTCCGCTAGGCGGCGTCACCAGCACGTCGGGGAGACGGGCGGGCGATGGGATCGCGCGGCCGGCGATGTCATCGGCGATGCGCGCAGCATAGACCACCGCCTCCAGCAGCGAATTGGAAGCGAGCCGGTTGGCGCCGTGCGCGCCGGTGGACGACACCTCGCCGCCGGCCCAGAGCCCGTCGATCGAACTGCGGCCGCGGTCGTCAACCGCGATGCCGCCCATGTGGTAGTGCGCGGCGGGCGCAATCGGGATGGCTTGCGTGGCGGGATCGATGCCGGCGGCGGTGCAGCTTGCATACACGGTCGGAAACTTTTCGGCGAAGCGTGTCCCCAGTGCTTCCCGCGCATCAAGGAACGCGCCGCGCCCGGCCGCGATCTCGGCGAACACGCCGCGGGCGACGATGTCGCGCGGGGCAAGCTCGGCGAGCGGGTGGCGGGCCGTCATGAAGCGCTCGCCATTGCCGTTGATCAGCGCCGCGCCTTCGCCGCGCAGCGCTTCGGTCGCAAGCGGCGCCGGGTCACGGCCGACCATGATCGCGGTCGGGTGGAATTGCACGAATTCGGGATCTGCGATGTCAGCGCCGGCGCGTGCCGCAATCGCAAGTCCCGATCCGCTGGCTTCGACCGGATTGGTGGTGACGCCATAGAGATGGCCGATGCCACCGGTCGCGAGCACCACCGCGCGGGAGGCGATCATCGTCGGTCTTGCTGAGAAATTGCCGGCTTCGCGCAGCTGAAGACCGGTGACGGCGCCGTCCCCGGTCAGGAGCGCTTCGGCGACAAAGCCTTCGATGACACGGATCGACAGCGTGCGGCGCACCGCTTCGCGCAGCGCGGCGATGATCGCGGCACCCGCGCCGTCGCCGCACACATGCACGATGCGGCGCGCCGAATGGGCGGCTTCGCGCCCGACGGCAAGCCGGCCTTCGAGATCGCGGTCGAACGGCACGCCATAAGCGAGCAGGTCGTGAATCCGCGAGCCGGCCTCACGCGCAATTCCGAGCGCGACCCTGTCGTCGACGATGCCGCCGCCGACCGCGACGGTGTCGGCGGCATGTCGCTCCGGGCTGTCGCCTTCGGCCACTGCCGCGGCGATGCCGCCTTGCGCCCATGCGGACGAGGCGCCCTGTCCGAGCGGCGCCGCCGCAATCAGCGTCACCGGGCGCGGCGCAAGTTTCAGCGCGCAGAACAATCCGGCAAGCCCGCCGCCGACGATGACCACGTCGTCGGTGGAGCGGGTGAGGTTGTGGATGTTGTCCGTCATGGCTTTCTCCAATTGCTCCGCTGTCGTCCCGGCCTAGTGCGCAATTGCGCACTAGGCCGGGACGACACCGTGCGTGTTGCCTTCAATTCTTCAGATTGATCATCCGCTCGACCGATCGGCTCGCGCGTTCGGAGATGGCTGGATCGATCGTTACCTCCTCCCCAAGCGTCAGCAGGCTCTCCAGGATGTTGGCGAGCGTGATGCGCTTCATGTGCGGGCAGAGATTGCATGGGCGCAGCATCTCCACGTCGGGCAGCTCGGCGCGAACATTGTCGGCCATCGAGCATTCCGTGATCATGACGAGCCGCCGCGGTCGCCGCGCGCGCACCCAGTTGATCATGTGCGCCGTCGAGCCGGTGAAGTCGGCTTCGGCCAGCACGTCCGGCGGGCATTCGGGATGAGCGATGATCTGCACGGACGGATCGGCCTCGCGAAGCCCGCGCAGTTCGTCGCCGGTGAAGCGCTCATGAACCTCGCAGGCGCCTTTCCAGGCGATGATCTTCACGTCGGTCTTCGAGGCCACGTAGGTCGCAAGATAGCGGTCGGGCAGGAAGATCACGCTCGGCGCGTTCAGGCTCTCGACCACCTGCACCGCATTCGAGGAGGTGCAGCAGATGTCGACTTCGGCCTTCACTTCGGCCGAGGTGTTGACATAGGCGACCACCGGCGCACCGGGAAATTTTTCGCGGAGCAGGCGCACGTCGGCGCCGGTGATGCTGGCGGCAAGCGAGCAGCCGGCGCGTGAGTCCGGGATCAGCACGGTCTTGTCCGGATTGAGCAGCTTCGAGGTCTCCGCCATGAAGTGCACGCCGCACTGCACGATGACGTCAGCCTTCACCTTGGTGGCCTCGACCGCGAGCTGCAGCGAGTCGCCGCCGATGTCGGCGACGCCGTGAAAGATCTCCGGCGCCTGATAGTTGTGCGCGAGGATCACCGCGTTGCGCGCGATCTTCAGGTCGTTGATTGCCTTGATTGTCGGTGCCATCGTTGGCCACTCGATCGGCGGGATCACATGCTTCACGCGCTCGTAAAGCGAGGCGGTGGCCTGTTCGACCTCAGGCGTCCATTCCAGCGACGGCTTCGGCAAGGCGGCCGCGCGCCTCGCCGGCGCGGCGCGAGGAAAGGTGGTCTGACCCTTCGGCCTGTTGGCAAAGTCGTCAGGGCCGTAGATTCCAGTTATCGGCATCGAAGCCTCCCGTGAATGTCATATATACTCGATCTGAGCATATATAAGACTTGAGAAATCCGGCCTCGAGGCCGGGTGGGATTCCAAAGGAGTCAGATATACTCAGTCTGAGTAAATTTAAGATAACACGCCCGGGCGAGAGCCGCTAGGTCCTGTGGCACACATTCTCGTCAAAGCAGCTCCGACGTCGTCAGGTGAGGCCCCGTTGAAACGCAATGCTCCCCGGCGAGCCCTTCGTAGAACGCAACCATTTTTGACTTGGGACTTTCATGCATTTGCATTAAACGCCTCAGTTCGCGGTTGCCTGGTCGCAACCCGCCAACGACAGACGAGGTGCTCCATGTCGATCCAAGTGGGCGAACACCGTTCGCGTTCTTCCTGGCGCACGCCGGCCGTCATCATCCTGTGCGGCTGCGCCGTCGGCATGCTCGGCTTCGGCCCGCGCTCGGCGCTCGGCTTCTTCGTGCAGCCGATGAGCCATGAATTTGCCTGGGGCCGCGATGTGTTTGGCCTGGCAATCGCCTTCCAGAATCTGCTGTGGGGACTGGGTCAGCCGATCGCCGGCGCGGTTGCCGATCGCTTCGGTCTGTTCCGGGTGATGTGCGTCGGCGCTCTGCTCTATGCCGGCGGGCTGCTCTTGATGCGCTATTCGTCGACGCCGCTGTCGCTCAATATCGGCGCGGGCGTGATGGTCGGCTTTGGCCTGGCCGGTTGCTCCTTCAATCTGGTGCTGTCGGCGTTCAGCAAGCTGTTGCCGGCCGAGAAGCGCGGCCTTGCGCTCGGCGCCGGCACCGCGGCGGGCTCGTTCGGCCAGTTCCTGTTCGCGCCCATTGGTGTAGCACTGATCGACAATTTCGGCTGGCAGCAGGCGCTGACCGTCTTCGGCTTCCTGATGCTCCTGATCATCCCGCTGTCGCTGGCGCTCTCGACGCCGCCGGTGGACAGCTCTGCGAGCAAGGCGCCCGCGGACCAGCAATCGTTCACCAAGGCGCTTGCAGAAGCCTTCGGCCATCGCTCCTACGTGCTGCTCGTGCTCGGCTTCTTCACCTGCGGCTTCCAGCTCGCCTTCATCACGGTTCACTTGCCGGCCTTCCTGGTCGACAGCGGCATCTCGGCGCAAACCGGCGGCTGGGTCATCGCGGCGATCGGCCTGTTCAACATCGTGGGGTCGCTGAGCGTCGGCTATCTCCAGAACTATTTGCCCAAGCGGTTCATCCTCTCCACGATCTATTTTGCCCGCGCGCTCGCGACGCTCGCCTTCATCTCGTTCCCGATCACGCCGTTCTCGGCGATCGCGTTCGGTGCGATCTCCGGCCTGACCTGGCTGTCGACGGTGCCGCCGACCTCGGCGCTGGTGGCGCTGATGTTCGGCACGCGCTGGCTCTCCACGCTCTACGGCTTCGCCTTCGTCAGCCACCAAGTCGGCGGTTTCCTCGGCGTCTGGCTCGGCGGCATCGTGTTCGAGCGCTTCGGTTCCTACACGCCGATCTGGTGGCTCTCGATCCTGTTCGGCGTGCTGTCGGCCCTGATCAACCTGCCCATCGTGGAGAAGCCGGTCGAGCGAGCGGTTGCGCAGCCTGCCTGATCGGCTAAACATTCCCTGAAACAAGTCAGGGAGTTCAGCCGTGGCCACATTCAAGGCGATCCGGATCGACAAGGCGGACAAGGGCACCACCGCGCAGCTGGCGCAGTTCGACGAAGCCGAACTGATGGACGGCGACGTCACCGTCCGCGTGGAATGGTCCACGCTGAACTACAAGGACGGCCTCGCGCTGACCGGCAAGGCCCCGGTGGTGCGCCGCTTCCCGATGATTGCCGGCATCGATTTCGCCGGGACTGTCGAGCAGTCCTCGAATCCGCAATGGAAGGCTGGCGACAATGTCGTCTGCACCGGCTGGGGCATGGGCGAGACCCATCTCGGCGCCTATGCCGAGAAGGCGCGGGTGAATGGCGACTGGCTGGTCGCATTGCCGCAGGGCCTGTCGGCGCGCGATGCCATGGCGATCGGCACCGCGGGCTTCACCGCGATGCTTTCGGTGCTGGCCTTGGAGAAGCACGGCGTGTCGCCGAAGAGCGGCCCCGTGGTGGTCACGGGGGCAGCCGGAGGCGTCGGCTCGGTCGCGACCGCCGTGCTGTCTAAGCTCGGCTACCACGTTATCGCCTCGACCGGCCGCGCGTCGGAAACGGACTACCTGAAGGGGATCGGTGCAGCCGAGGTGATCGATCGCAACGAATTGTCGGGGGCGGCCAAGCCGATCGCAAAGGAGCGCTGGGCCGGTGGCGTCGACAGCGTTGGGTCGACCACGCTCGCCAACCTCTTGTCGATGACGAAGTATGGCGGCGCGATCGCCGCCTGCGGTCTCGCCGGCGGCATGGACCTGCCGTCCTCGGTCGCGCCGTTTATTTTGCGCGGGGTGTGCCTTCTCGGCATCGATTCGGTGATGTGCCCGATCGATCCCAGGAAGGCCGCCTGGCAGCGCCTGGCGTCCGATTTGGATCGGACGAAACTATCTGAAATCACTCATGAAATTTCTCTCGATCAGGTTTCGGAGTGGGGCGTGAAAATTCTGGCCGGACAGGTCCGCGGCCGTATCGTGGTAAAAATTGTCTAACGGCGTTCAGACTTTACCAACCAAGCTGCTTCAATGTCGCCATGGTTAGTATGGTAAGCAGCGGGTAAAGAGATCAGGCATCGCCCGCTGCATGGGTTCGTCGGAGTAAGAGCATGCTTGCGCGTTTTGTGTTGGGAGCTGTCACGGCGGCAGTGACGTTTGCGCCGGCCATTGCCGGAGGCATGAACGCCGATGAGGCGCGCCGCTTCGTTGCCGGCAAGGTGTTTGCTTTCACCTGTTTCGATGGCACCCGCGGCGCAGGCCGCATCCTCGATGATCTCGGCGCTGCCGGCGCTGTGCAGTTCTCGGGCTCAGGTCCCACGCGCCACCTCCGCCTTCCCGGCAATACACTCCAGATTCGCGGCCAGAACGTCTGTGCCTCGATCAAGGGCATTCCGTTCGAGCCGTGCTTCAACCTGGAAAAGACCGACGATCGCAGCTTCCGCGGCTCGGTCTCGGGCATGGGCTTCGCTTATTGCGACTTCCACCATCAGGGCGGCAACCAGATGCTGATGGCCCGCGCCGTTGCGCGGCCGCGGTCGCTGCGTACCTCGGAGCACACCGGTTCGGTCGGCGGCTCGAACACCGAGGTCGCTGCGCGAGTCGAAACGCCGCGCGTCGAGAGCACCCGGCTCGATCCGGTCAAATCCGAAGCCAGGCCGGAGCCCGCCAGGAACGAAGGCCCGCTCGAGCTGCGCCGTTCGACCGATTGAATTCTGGGCCGCGCGTCGCCGACTGCACGAGCTACCTGTTGACGATTTCCAGCAGCCATCACGCCGCCGCGCCGTAGTCATACGGACGGCGGCTTTCACGCGCTGGTAGCGAGTAGCGCCTCAGTTTGCGTACGGCCGGGGGCGGCCCGATAAAAGGGTTCGACGATGTCGCTGTACTTCTTCCGTATCAGCACCGGTCCGTATTCCGGTGCCGCCGATCAGCCCTACGAGTTCGAGGATCGCGCAGCCGCATGGACCGAGATGACCGAGGTCTGTGCCAGCCTGCTCGGCACCATCGCGCGCAATCTGAAGCCGAATGCCAAATGGAGCATGGAGCTGCTCGACGAGAACAAGGCGCCGGTGTTTCGCATCAGCCTCGTCGGCGAAAGTCAAAAGGCCCGCGACTCCACCGAATAGGAACTGGGCCAATACTACCGCCCCGTGTGGTTAGACCGGGACCCCCGACGAGCAGGCCCAGGCGATGCTGCCCGCGGTGCGCGAAGCATTCGCGACCTACAAGAGCCAGCTCGATACGACCTTGACGATCATCGACGGCGAGAAATCGTCCAAGCTGAGTGACAGTGCCGACAAGCTGCGCGATGCCGCAATGAGAAGCAGGGGCGCCGCCGAGACGCTGCAGGCCAAGATTCGCGCGGTGGCCGATCGCCTCAATTCCCGGGTCGAAGAGAAGTCCCGCGAGGCACGCGAGCAATATGAGTCCACATCGCGGCTCCTGATCCTTCTGGCGGCCATGGGTGTCGTCATCGGTGGTGTGGTCGGCTTCGTGATCGGCCAATACGGCATCGCCAAGCCCATTCGTGCCATCGTCGGTCTGCTCCAGGAGCTTGCCGCCGGCAATTATTCGGTTGAAGTTCGCGGTGGCGAGCGCAAGGACGAAGTTGGCGATGTGGCCAAGGCTGCCGAAGTGTTCAAGGAGAACGGCTTAGCCAAGATCCGCTTGGAGGCCGAACAGAAAGAGAGCGAGCAACGCAGCGCGGCGCAGCGGCACCAGGACATGCTGCGCCTCGCAGATCAGTTCGAGACGGCCGTCGGCGAGGTGATCGAAACCGTGAGCTCGGCATCCACCGAGCTCGAAGCGTCCGCGACGACGCTGACCTCGACGGCAGAGCGTGCGCAGCGGCTTGCCACCGTCGTGGCCTCGGCCTCCGAGGAGGCGTCCACCAACGTTCAGTCGGTGGCGTCCGCGACCGAGGAGCTGTCATCGTCGATCACCGAGATCAGCCGCCAGGTGCAGGAATCGGCACGGGTGGCGAGCGAGGCGGTCAGCCAGGCCCGCACCACGACCGACCGTGTCGGCGAACTGTCCAAGGCGGCAGCGCGGATCGGCGACGTGGTCGAGCTGATCAACACCATCGCTGGCCAGACCAATCTGCTGGCGCTCAACGCCACCATCGAGGCGGCGCGCGCCGGCGAGGCCGGCCGCGGCTTTGCCGTGGTCGCCTCCGAGGTCAAGGCGCTCGCCGAGCAGACCGCGAAGGCGACCGGGGAGATCGGCCAGCAGATCTCCGGCATCCAGGCGGCGACGCAGGATTCGGTCAGCGCCATCAGCGCCATCAGCGGCACCATCGAAAAGCTGTCCGAGATCTCGTCGACCATTGCGGCCGCGGTCGAGGAGCAGAGCGCGGCGACGCAGGAAATTTCCCGTAACGTCCAGCAGGCCGCGCAGGGTACCCACGACGTCTCGTCCAACATCACCGACGTGCAGCGCGGGGCCGGCGAGACCGGATCGGCATCGTCGCAGGTTCTGGCGGCCGCGCAGTCGCTCTCCAGTGACAGCAATCGCCTGAAGCTCGAAGTCGGCAAGTTCCTGAGCACTGTGCGTGCGGCGTAAGAGCTCACGCAAAGATCTCGACGCAGTTCGTGAGACGTCTGCCTCGTCAGGCGAGTCGCCTTCTGTGTTGTTCTTCCTGCGAACGCCGTGCGCGAGACTGCAGGGAGCCCGCGGCTGCAAAGGCGAACTGTGGCGACCTCAAGCTGAAATTTGCAACTTTTTCGCGAAATCAGCATTCGCGTTTCAATTATTTGGTTCAAAATCTCAGTAGTAGTGCCAAGGCGCCCGTTAATCAGAAAAGGGACTCTGGCCGATAGCTTCTCCGGCAAGGGCGATCAACGTCCATGCAGCCGACAACGACTTGGCTGCGTGTTTCCTATGGGGGAAACGGACCATGTTGAGCTTCGCCGGGAATCAGCAACCCCGTACCAAAGCCGCCGGCGCTTCGAGCCGGCTTGGACACGTTCGGATCGGCACGATCTTGCCGACCATCATCGCAACGCTGGTGCTGTTGGGGTTGGTATCGGCTGGATTCATAGCCTATGAGGCTATTAGCAAGAGGCAAGAATCCGAAGCATTCCTGCGGGTCAATCGAGCTGCCCAACTGCTGTTACGCAGCGCAGGACATTGGGCGATCGAACGCGGCATGACCAACGCGGCGTTGAAGTCTCCTGATGCCGTGAGCTCCGAGCGCCGCGCCGACATCGAGAAGGCGCGCGCTACGGCGGACGACGCCTTTCGCGAAGCCGTGCTCGACATTCGCTCGATACCCGAAATGACGAGAGAACAAAGGCAGATTGCGGACGCCGTAGGTAAACTCGACTCACTGCGCCTGTTGCGCGAGAAGGTCGATGGAAGCCTCTCGCATCTACGCGCCGAACGCGCCCCCGATGTGATCGACGGCTTCGTTCCGGCTATTACCGACGTGATCGACGTTGCGAGCAACCGCTTGCGGCTGACGCTCGAAACCCTCACCAGTCCACCTGGAGCAAGGCTGGCGCAACTGATCGGCTTGCGACATCTTGCAGCACAGATGGCCGAGAACGCCGGAAGAGAGCGCGCCTTGCTGGCTGGAGCCGTTGGGGCGCACGCCAAGCTCGGCACGGACGGCTTTGAACGCCTTTCAGCGCTGCGGGGAAAAGTGGAGCTCGCGTGGCATACGATATTGCCGGTGCGGCTGCGCTTGGATCTGCCGGCGCAGGTCGGGGATGCGATGACCGAGGTCGAGAAGATCTATTTTGGTGCCTATGGTGAGGCGCGCGCCATGACGCTCGCCTCCGGCGAAAGCGGAGACTACAAGATCACCGGCTCCGAATACTTCGCGCGGGCCACTGCCGGCATCAACGCAGTGCTGAAGCTCGGCGAGGCCATTGGCTCCGTCGCCGACCGTGAAGCCGTCGTGCAGGCCGAAGCCAGCGCACGCAATTTCATTCTTACGGTTCTGTTGCTTTGTGCCTCTCTGGTGCTCGCCGGCCTCAGCTTCTGGATCACCTTCGCGCGGATTCTCAAGCCGCTTTCTGCCATTTCGGGTGCGATGGGCCGGCTCGCCGACGGCGACTTCGACACCACGGTACCCGGAACCAGCCGAGCTGACGAGGTCGGCGAGATGGCGCGGACGGTCGAAGTCTTCAAGCAGAACGGTCTCGAGGTCGAGCGCATGCGTAGCGAGCAGGCTGTTGCCGAGAAGCGCGCGGCCGCGCAACGCCGGGACGAGATGCACAGGCTCGCGGATGGATTCGAGACGGCCGTTTGCGAGATCGTCGACACCGTCTCGTCGGCCGCGACAGAGCTGGAGGCTTCGGCATCGACGCTGACCTCGACGGCAGAGCGTGCGCAGCGGCTTGCCACCGTCGTGGCCTCGGCCTCCGAGGAGGCGTCCACCAACGTTCAGTCGGTGGCGTCCGCGACCGAGGAGCTGTCATCGTCGATCACCGAGATCAGCCGCCAGGTGCAGGAATCGGCACGGGTGGCGAGCGAGGCGGTCAGCCAGGCCCGCACCACGACCGACCGTGTCGGCGAACTGTCCAAGGCGGCAGCGCGGATCGGCGACGTGGTCGAGCTGATCAACACCATCGCTGGCCAGACCAATCTGCTGGCGCTCAACGCCACCATCGAGGCGGCGCGCGCCGGCGAGGCCGGCCGCGGCTTTGCCGTGGTCGCCTCCGAGGTCAAGGCGCTCGCCGAGCAGACCGCGAAGGCGACCGGGGAGATCGGCCAGCAGATCTCCGGCATCCAGGCGGCGACGCAGGATTCGGTCAGCGCCATCAGCGCCATCAGCGGCACCATCGAAAAGCTGTCCGAGATCTCGTCGACCATTGCGGCCGCGGTCGAGGAGCAGAGCGCGGCGACGCAGGAAATTTCCCGTAACGTCCAGCAGGCCGCGCAGGGTACCCACGACGTCTCGTCCAACATCACCGACGTGCAGCGCGGGGCCGGCGAGACCGGATCGGCATCGTCGCAGGTTCTGGCGGCCGCGCAGTCGCTCTCCAGTGACAGCAATCGCCTGAAGCTCGAAGTCGGCAAGTTCCTGAGCACTGTGCGTGCGGCGTGAGGCGGCACGTCCCGATAAGTCGATCTACAACCGCTGCGCGTGGACGCGCAGCGTTTGCGCGCGCGTGTATTGCTGCGCGACGACGACGATCTCGCCTGCTTAACCTTCCGGAAAACCGGCGCAGTCATGATCCCCGCAGTATTCCGGGCGCTGAGTCGCCCTCCCTGTATTTGCGTATCGAACCTATTGGAGCACATTCATGAGCGGCCTTTCCATCCGTCTGACTCACAAGGTCATGGCGATCGGATTCTTCGGTCTCGTCGGTCTCGTCGCCTTTGGCGCGATCTACGAGATCGGCATGCTCTCTCAGGACGCCTCGCGCATGGTTGCCAACCGTGCCCGTGCCATCGCCGACCTCGACAAGCAGCTCTCGATCCAGATGCTGGAGGCCCGACGCAACGAGAAGAACTTCCAGCAGCGTCGGACCGAGAGCTACGCCAAGGCGCACGCCGAGCTGGCTGGGCCGATCAATCGCGACTTCGACCAGGTGGAGCGGCTGATGTCGGCCGGAGGCATGAGCGCGCTTTCCGAGCGGATGAAGCAGGCCCAGGACGGCTTCAAGCGTTACGCGTCGGATTTCAATGCGCTGGTCGCCGCCGAGATCAAGCTTGGCCTGAACGAAACGCTCGGCCTATCCGGTTCGCTCCGCAGCGCGGTGCATGACATCGAGACGAAGCTGAAGGAGCTCGACAATCCGCGGCTGACGAGCTGGATGCTGACCATGCGCCGGCACGAGAAAGACTTCATGCTTCGGCGTGATCCCAAATACGTCGCCGAGCTGAAGAAGGCTGCCACCGAATTTTCCAAGGCGATGGAGGCTGCTGCCGTTCCTGCACCGGTCATGACCGATATCACGGCCAAGCTCCAGAAATACCAGTCTGAATTCCTGGCGTGGGCCGAGGTCGCACAGCAGATCGCCGGTTTTGACGCCAGCATGATGAAGACCTTTCGCGAGGTCGAGCCGGTGATGCTCGACGTGAGCACTGTCGTCGAAGGCTTGTACAAGCAGGCCGACGCTGCGGAAGCCGCCACCCGCGATGCCGTGCGCATCTGGATGATGATTGCCTTCGCCGTCACCGTCGTCGTGCTTGCTATGGTCGCCTTTCTCCTTGGGCGCTCGATCTCGACGGCGCTGTCCGCGATGATCGATGCGATGACGCGGCTTGCGCACGGCGAGCTCTCGATCTCTGTTCCCGGCCTTGGGCGAACGGACGAGATCGGCGAGATGGCCGGCGCAGTCGAGGTGTTCAGGAACAACATGGCCGAGGCGGAGCGGCTCCGCGCCGAACAGTCGGAAGCGGACGCGCGCCGCCGCATGCAGCGCAAGGCGGACATGCAGCGGCTCGCCGACAGTTTCGAAGGCGCCATCGGCGAGATCATCGAGACGGTCTCGTCGGCGGCAACCGAGCTCGAAGCATCCTCCAATACGCTGACCCAGGCGGCCGAGCGCGGAAGCGGGCTCGCCAGCGCCGTCGCGACGGCCTCGGAAGAAGCGTCCGCGAACGTGCAGTCGGTGTCCTCGGCGAGCGAGGAGATGACCTCGTCGATTTCCGAGATCAGCCGCCAGGTGCAGGAATCGGCGCGGGTGGCCGACGTCGCGGTGGAACAGGCGCAGCGCACCAATGCGCGCGTCGCCGAGCTGACGAAGGCGGCGGGCCGCATCGGCGATGTCGTCGACCTGATCAACACCATCGCGGGCCAGACCAATCTCCTGGCGCTGAATGCCACGATCGAGGCGGCGCGCGCAGGCGAAGCCGGCAAGGGCTTCGCCGTGGTCGCGACCGAAGTGAAGGCGCTCGCCGAACAGACCGCGAAAGCGACGGGCGAGATCGGCCAGCACATTGGCGCGATCCAGACCGCGACGGTTGATTCCGTCGGCGCCATCAAGGAGATCGGCGATACCATCGCGCGGATGTCGGAGATTTCGTCGACCATCGCCGCGGCCGTCGAAGAGCAGGGCGCCGCGACCCAGGAGATCTCGCGCAACATCCAGCATGCCGCCCACGGCACCTCGGATGTTTCAGCGAATATCGGCGAGGTTCAACGCGGTGCTGGCGAAACCGGGGCCGCGTCGGCGCAGGTGCACTCGGCCGCGCAGTCGCTGTCGCAGGAGAGCAACCGGCTGAAGAGCGAGGTCGCGCGGTTTCTGGAGTCGGTGCGGGCGGCATAGGACATCAGCCGTTCCGTGCGAACGGCGCGCCGCAGCCGGTACGGTGGTGCGATGCTGCGGGATATCCGCATAGCTGCAAGACATGGTTGCAATGAAACAACGTCGACCGGGGCCGCGTCCGTAATTTTGCGTAGGCTCCTGTTAACGCCTGTTTGCAATTATGTGCGCAATCTTACCGGATAAGAACCAGCCAGCACCGTTGAGTTGACCTCCGTCTCGTGGCGGTCGCGGCGCAGGCGTCTCGTGCGTTGCCAGGTATCATCGGGATTGAGTGTGATGTCGAAGTTGTCGATCGTTTTCAAGCTTCTGACCGTGCTGACGGTCCTCGTGCTCTCGCTTGCCGGCGTCGGCGTGACGGCGATCGGCACCATGCAGAACATCAACGCGCACACCGTCGAGATCGCGGAGAGCTGGCTGCCGAGCGTCCGCGCTCTCGGCTCGCTTCGCGCCGACATCAATGAGCTGCGCGTGGCGCTGCGCTTGCACCTGATGCAGGACACCACTGAGGGCAAGGACGCGGCAGAGCAGCGCCTGGCGTCGCTCCGCGAGCGCATCGAGAAGACCCGCAAGGTCTACGAACCGCTGATCACTGCTGCCGAAGAGCGCTCGCTCTACGAGCAGTGGACCAAAGCCTGGTCCGAATACCTGAACGGCGTGCAGGACGTGATGGCACTGTCGCGCAAGGGCGTTGGCCGTTTCCCGGCCGACGCCAACGAGCTGTTGCAGACCAAGGTCGCGAAGATGGCCCAGGCGGCCGATCCATTGCTCCAGAAGGGCATCGAACTCAACAACCGCGGTGCCGAGCTGGAGACGAAGCAGGCGGCCGACAGCTACGCCACGACCTTCCGCGTGCTGGTCGGCATCATCGTGGTCTCGGTCGTGATCGCGATCGGCGCCGCCTATTATCTCGTGCGCGACGTTTCTCGTGGCATTGCTTCAATCATCCGTCCGATGCAGTCGCTCGGCGAGGGCGACCTTTCGGCCGAGGTGCCGCATCGCGGCGAGAAGACTGAGATCGGCTCGATGGCGAATGCGCTCCAGATCTTCAAGAAGGCGCTGATCGCCAAGAAGGCGGCCGACGAGGCCGCCGCGCGCGATGCCGAAGCCAAGATCGAACGCGCCCGGCGCGTCGACGCCATCACCCGCAATTTCGAGATCATGATCGCCGAGGTGGTCGAGACGGTCTCCGCGGCCTCGACCGAGCTCGAGGCATCCGCGGCCACCTTGACCGGCACCGCGCGGCGCGGGCAGGAGCTCGCGACCGTCGTTGCCGCCGCCTCCGAGGAGGCATCCACCAACGTCCAGTCGGTGGCGTCGGCATCCGAAGAGCTGTCGTCGTCCATCACCGAGATCAGCCGCCGCGTGCAGGATTCGGCGCGGATGGCCGCCGAAGCCGTCGAACAGGCGGCGCGGACCAACGAGCGCGTCAATGCGCTGTCGCAGGCCGCCTCTCGCATCGGCGATGTCGTCGAGCTCATCAACACGATTGCAGGCCAGACCAACCTGCTGGCGCTGAACGCAACCATCGAGGCGGCGCGTGCCGGCGAGGCCGGCCGCGGCTTCGCCGTCGTCGCCTCCGAGGTCAAGGCGCTGGCCGAACAGACCGCGAAGGCGACCGGCGAGATCGGGGCGCAAGTCTCCGGCATCCAGGCCGCGACCGGCGAGTCCGTTAGCGCCATCCAGGAGATCGGCGGCACCATCGAGCGGCTGTCCGAAGTGTCGTCGGCCATCGCCGCCGCCGTCGAGGAGCAGGGCGCGGCCACGCAGGAGATTTCGCGCAACGTGCAGCAGGCCTCGCTCGGCACGCAGGAAGTTTCGTCAAACATCACCGACGTGCAGCGCGGCGCGATCGAGACCGGCTCGGCGTCGAGCCAGGTGCTGTCGGCCGCCAAGTCGCTCGCGAGCGACAGCACGCGTCTCAAGGTCGAGGTCGCGCAGTTCCTCGAGTCCGTCCGCGCGGCCTAGAGGCGGCGCAGCCGAAAGCCGCGCTTCACCTCTCCCGTAGGGAGAGGTCGCATCGCATCGAAGATGCGATGCGGGTGAGGGGTTACGGTCTTACCGAATGCTGCGGCCCCTCACCCGGATTGCTGCGCAATCCGACCTCTCCCCGACGGGGAGAGGTGAACACCTCGGCACGACCGAATGCCGCTGCGTTCTAGCTACAGGCCTGACCTCTCAACCGCTTGTCTGCGGAGCTGGCGGCGGAGTGACCTGCCGCCGGAACAGGATGCGCTGGTAAAGCCAGCCGATCGCGACCAGCACGATTCCGAGACACATGAAGGACAGCGCGCGATAAACGCCGGTCAGCGTCGACATGTCGATGACGAACGCCTTGAGGATCGTCAGCGCGATCACCGCCGCCGACGCCAGCCGCGCCCGCTCGGAGTTGATGAAGATGCCGACGCCGAGCAGCACCACGCCGAAGCCGAGCCAACCGATCGAATAGGTGTATTGCTCCGCGCCCGTGGTCTCGCCGTGCAGCAGGATTGGCCCGTGATAGAAGCGGCGGATCTCCAGCGTCACATAGGCGAGCGCGAACACCAGCGCGCCGCTTGCGATCGTGTTGGCGTAGGTCCTGCCGCGCTCGCCGACAACCGCATAGGACAGCAGCAGCATCATCACCGCCGGCAGCGCATAGCCGAGCAGCAACAAGTTGAACACGAGGCCGCCGACATCGATCGTGGTCCACAGCAACGGGTTCTCCAGGATCAGCAGGCCGAACACGCCGATGAGGCCGGCGATTGCGGTAAGAATGACCGCACCGACATTGTGCACAACGCTGCGGCTCCTCAACCTCAGCCGCTCGAGTCCGATCGCCATGGCCAGCGTCACGCAGACCTGGAGCGCGAATTCGAGCAGCGACGGCGGCGATGTCATGCGGCCGCCGGTGGCGAGGTGACGGATTTCCATGAAGGCCAGCAGTGCGGTAAACAGGATCGCGGCGGCCTCCACCATGCGCAGCGGCGCGTCGTCGCCGCGGCGGTGCAGGAAATGGCTCGCCGCCCAGAACGACAGCGCCGGCAGGCCATAGCCCCACAGCAGCCAGTTGAAGATCGGCGTGGTGCCGACGTCCGTGCCGACGATGCGGGGATCATAGCCGATGCGCGCGGTGACGATCGCGGCAAACGCGGCAGCGAGCCAGCGCAGGAACGGGATCGGCCGCTGCATCGAGATCCAGGCGGTGCCGAGCGACATCAGCGCCAGCGCGATGGTGAGCCAGCCCATTTCCAGCGCAAAGGTCAGCGCCAGCGCGAGCGCGCCGAGCGTGCCGGTCGCGAATAGCGCGGTCGAGATCGCAAGGCCCGGCCGGCTTTCGCGGCGGGTGAGGGCTTCGGTCGCAGCGCCGAAAGCGGCGGCGAGCAGGACGGCGAGGACCGCAAAGGGGATCGAGCGGTCGAGATGGGCGATGCGTGCGTAAAGCGCAACGAGGATTGCGATGGGGGTGGCAACCGCAGCCGCCGACCACACCACCGGGATGATCGCCGAGTTCGAGCGTCCCTGCGCCAGGAAGCCTGCGATGCCGAAACCTGCGGCGAAGATCGCGGCCATCACGAGATGCAGTGTCACCGCGCTGTCGATCGCGGCCGGTCCGACGCCGGGCAGCGGTCCGCCCGGCAGCACCAGCATGTCGGGATTGGCGCGCACCGCCCATTCGGCGAACACGATGAAGACGGTGGCTGCGGCCGCACCCAGCGCGCCGGTGGCCGCCGGCGCGCGCCAAGCCACCAACAGCGTCGCCGCCACCAGGAGGGTGAAGGCGATCAGCGCCAGATCGGCATGCGCGCTCGACAGCACGATCAGCATCGCGCCGAACAGATAGGCGCCGAGCGAGCTCGACGAGACCGGCTCGATCTCACCGTCCCCGATCGTGGGGCCGAACATGAAGCCGCAGACGACGAGCAGGGCGGCGAGCACGAAACCGGCGATCACATGGAAGGCGTGTGGTGCGACCTGCACTTCGCCGACGTCGAGCCCGGGGAAGATCCAGAGCACGGCGAACACGATGGTGGTCACCGCCAGCCAGCGCCACAGCCGGATGCGGGAGAGGCCGAAGCTCGCGGCGGTGACGATCGCAAGATAGATGTAGAGAGCCCAGTAATCTGGCTTGCCGCTGGAGACGAGGGCAGGCGTCACGAATGCGCCGACCACGCCGAGGCCGGCAAGCGCGGGACCGTGTAGCAGCGCGGCGGCGAGCGTGCCGAGTGCGACGAGGCCGAGCAGCACGAAGGCGGTGGCGGGAACGAGGAAGCCGTAGAGCGCGTAGGCCGCGTAGATGGTGGCAAACGCCACCGCCGTTCCGGCCGCGGTGAGGATCGCGGGGATGTTGGCGATCGGCAGCGCCGCCATGCTGGAGATGCTCTCCTTGCGCCGGGTCCATTCACCGGCACCTAACAGCGCCAGCGCGAACAGGCCGCCGAGGAACACGCGCACGCCGGGGCCGACGAGGCCGGCCTCGATCGAATAGCGCACCATGAAGAAGCCGCCGAGCGCGAGCGCAAGGCCGCCGATCCACACCACCCAGCGGGTGCCGAGCCGCTCCTCGAAGCCGGGCTCTGCGGGCAGGGGAGGCGGCGCGATGTCATCCGGGCTCGTCTCGAGCGGCGGCGGCGTGACAGGATCGGTCAGGAGCGGTGGCGGCGAAGCTTGTTCGGCCTCGGGCGCAAGCGGTGGTGGTGCTGCTGCGGCAGTCGTCGTCAACACCTGTTCCGGCAATGGCATCGGCGGCGGCTGGATCGGCCGCTGTGCCTGCAGCATCGCCTCCAGCGAACTCAGCCGGCGGCGTAGCTCGGTCACCTGGTTGGAGGCCCTGATCGCGACCAGGAAGGCAGCGATGGCAAACAGCGCCGCAAGGACGTCGAACGGGTCGTCGAACATAAGGCCTCCTGGCGATCGGCGCACATGGGCCGGCCGCGCAAATCCTGATCTAGCGCCGGGAGCGCATGCGCAAGCCGGGCGCCGGCCGTTCCTGGAGCACATCGCGGCGGAAGCGATAGAGCGCCGCCGGCCGCCCGCCGGTCTGTGTCGACATCACCCCGGTTGGTTCGACCAGGGCTTCGGCTTCGACCAGGCGCCGGAAATTCTGCTTGTGCAGGTGCCGGCCGGAGATTGCCTCCACCGTGTACTGCAGTTCGGTAAGTGTGAACTCAGGCGGCAAAAGTTCAAAGACGACAGGACGATACTTCAGTTTTGCGCGCAGCCGCGCGATTCCGGTGGCAAGGATCCGGCGATGGTCGAACCGCATCGAGGTGCCGAGTGCGGGAAGCAACTTGCGCGCTAATGCCGCAGGGCGGCCGTCCCGCCGCGCCTCCTCGATCAGACCGGCTTCGTACAGGAGCTCGTAGCGATCGAGCACGCGCTCCTCGTCCCAGGGAGCGCCGTCGAGACCGAAATAGAACCGTACGCGATCCCTGCGCGGCAGCGCACGAGTTGTTTCCGGCGTCTCGTCCTCGGCCCATTTGGTCAGCTCCGGGATGATGTCGCGGGCGATGATCGCGGGCGGCGCTTCGCGCCAGTCTTCCCAGGGAAAGAAGCGATACCAGGGCTCGAAGCCCGCGCCCGTCGCAGCGAGTTCGCCGCCAACAGCACGCGTCAGCGCGAGATAGCCGATCGAGACCATGTGCGCGCCGGTGTCGCCGGCCTCCGCATGACGGCCGCGATCGCCGAACGTATAGAGTTGCTCGACATAGCCGAGCCGCAGGCCCGCCTGCGCCTCGACCCAGGCGCGAAGGCCGATCTCGAAGGTGCGGTGGCTTGGCGCATCGAACGGACCGAACGGCAGGCCGGCAAGCCCGTCACTGCTGCGCGCGGTGAGGATCAGCGGCTCATGATCCTCGATCGCGACGATCGCCGCGGTCAGGCCGATCTCGATCGGCGTCAGTTTGTCGCTCATGCGGCTAGGGTCGCGGGAATTGTGAGAAAGATAGCCGATTGATCGAGCCGGTCTCTCCGCGGGCCCGCTGCAACCTCTCCCGCTTGCGGGAGAGGTCGCGCCGGAGGCGCGGGTGAGGGCTCTCTCCTCTTGGAGAATCCCAATGAGGGGACACCCGCAAGCGGGAGAGGGAGCGCACCTAAGCTGTGGCGCGCAGCTGTCATTCGAGCTCGATCGCGAAGGGGCGACCCTCGACCATCATCGCGCCCGGGCCCATTTCGTCGAGCGCGCGCAGCATGCGACCGTTGCGGCCCAGCGCGCGGTCGGCGAGGCCGACGATGCGCCGGTTCGGCGAGGCGATCGGCGAAGCCGCGCGAATTTTTCTCGCGATCTCGATCTCGTCGCGGTTTGGATTAAGGGCGCACACGGCGGCGAATGCGCTCGCGGTGGAGCGGCTGATGCCGGCGTAGCAATGCACCACCAGCGGCGCGCCGCGGTCCCAGCCGCGCACGAAATTCAGCACCTGATCGATATGCGTTTCCGACGGCGCGACAAAACCGTCCATCTCCTCGGTGATGTCGTCCATCGACACCTTGAGATGGTTGGCCGGCAACACCGACACCGGCCGCGCCACCTGCTCGACATTGGCCATCACGGTCAGCACATGGCTGGCCCCGGAAAGGCGGACAGTTTCGGGAAGCGCGGCGAGGGAACAGACGTGGATCATGACGGACCTTTTTGTCGAGTATAGCCGCCGCCGTAAGGCGGGCAAAGGTGCAGCCTCAGCGTCGTCCCGGCGAAGGCCGGGACCCATAACCACAGGGCCGCATGATTGAGGCGGTGGAAACTCCGAGTCTTCGCAAAATCCATTCTGGGGGTATGGGTCCCGGCTTTCGCCGGGACGACGCTAAGAGGCGAACGCTCACGCAAACACCGCGTTGAACCGCTCCAAAAACTGCTTCTCCGCCCGCGCCGCCGTCCAGGGCGTCAGGTAGTCGCGGCGGACGCTGTCGGAGAGCCCGGGATCGCGGCCGAACAGGCGTTTGGCCTCGGCGTCGCTGAAGCCGGCGAGCTCGGTCGCTTCCAGATAGGCCGCGCCGCGGTCGGCGGCCTTGATCTGTTGGGTGATTTCGTCGGTCAGCACCGGCGGCAGCCCGAAGCGGATATGGATGGCGCCGAGCAGCCGCTTTTCGACCGCCTTGTAGTGACCGTCGAGCACCGCCTTGAACGGCGAGATCATATCGCCGATCACATATTCGGGCGCATCGTGCAGCAGGGCGGCGAGCCGCACCCGCTGATCGACGCGCGGCATCTCGTGTCGCATCACGGTCTCCACCAGCAGCGTGTGCTGCGCCACCGAAAAGATGTGCGCGCCAGTGGTCTGCCCGTTCCAACGCGCGACCCGCGCCAGCCCATGCGCGATGTCGGCAATCTCGATATCGAGCGGCGAGGGATCGAGCAGGTCGAGCCGCCGTCCCGACAGCATGCGCTGCCAGGCGCGGGATGGCACATCGCGCGCGGCTGTCTTCTTCGCCGTCATTTGACTTTGAGGCGCGGCTTGCGCTGCGTCTTGCCGCAGCTTGCGTGGCAGTGGCAGTCGACGAGGTGGTCGTTGACCATGCCGGTCGCCTGCATGAAGGCATAGACGATGGTCGGACCGACGAACTTGAAGCCGCGCGACGACAGCTCCTTGGAGATCTGCACCGACAGCGGCGTCGAGGCCGGCACGCTTGAGGTGGTCTTGAAATGGTTGACCTTGGGCCGGCCGTCCATGAAGTCCCATAGCAGCTTCGAGAAGCCCGGGCCCTTCTCCATGATGTCGAGATAGGATCTTGCGCTGAGGATCGCGCCGTCGATCTTGGCGCGGTTGCGCACGATGCCGGCATCGTTCATCAGCGCATGGACCTTCTTCGCATTGTAGCGCGCGATCTTCTCCGGCTGGAAATCGTCGAACGCTTTGCGGAAATTGTCGCGCTTGCGCAAGATCGTGATCCAGGACAAGCCGGCCTGGAAGCCGTCGAGCATCAGCTTTTCGTAGAGCGCGCGGTCGTCATATTCCGGCACGCCCCATTCGGTGTCGTGATAGGCGACGTAGAGCGGATCTTCGCCCGGCCACGGGCAGCGCGTCAGGCCGTCGGCATGGAGGCTGGGAGCACGGCTCATGCGATAGGCTGCTTGGCTGGAATGCGCACGACGTCAGGTTCCGCCAGCTTCAAGGGAAGGCCGCCGGCGGTGAGCGGCTGGCCCGCGTCGAGCGCATCGGCGACGCGGTCGATGCGCACCAGCGCGATGCCCCTGCCGTCGGCGGTCGAGCCGATGGTGCCGACCGGCTTGTCGCCGGCGAGGATGGTGGCGCCGGCCTCGGGCGCGGCCCCTTCGAGCAGCACCTTGACGCTGCGGGTGCGCGCGGTGCCGCGATGCTGCATGCGCGATACGACCTCCTGGCCGACATAGCAGCCCTTGTCGAAATCGACGCCGGCAAGACGATCCATGTTGGTCTCGTGCGGGAACGCATCGCTGTACATGAAATCGAGCCCGCCGCGCGGCACGCCGAGTGCGATGCGGTGGGCCTCGTATGCAGCGGCGTCAACGAGCTCGGCACCGATGAGATCGGACAGCTTCTGCTTGAGATCTTCGGGAATCAGGATGCGGTAGCCGAGCTCTTCGTTGCGCGGGTCGGCGAAGCTGAGGTCCGGCTGGGTCGCGAGCTTGCCGTCCCAGGCCGCGAGCACGCCGAGCTCGTCGGAGAGGTTCTCCACAACGACCTTGGCACGAAGCTTGTAGAATTTCAGCTTGGTGGCGAGGGTGTCTGCGAGCGCCTTCGGGCAGTCGATCAGGAACCCGCCGCCATGGCCCGCGGGCGCCTCCGTAATCAGGAAATCCACGGTGATCTTGCCCTGCGGCGTCAGCAGCGCGCCGAATCGCCCCAGGCCCGGCTTGAGCCTGTCGATGTCGGTGGTGACAAGGCCGTTGAGGAAGTTGCGCGCATCCTCGCCCGCGACCTTGACCACGCCCCGGTCGGGAAGAAACGCTGATTTCATGCGAAAATCTCTTGCGACATGTTGCTCCGGAACGTAAGCCCGCAACGCATAAACGACAAGACCTCGAGCCCTGCGCTTGGGGGTGAGAGGGGCCTTTTGCCATGACCCAGCGTTTCGACGTCATCCTCAAGGGCGGCACCGTGGTCAACCAGGACGGCAAGGGTGTCCGCGATATCGGCATTGCCAATGGCCGCATTGCCGAGATCGGCGCGCTGTCGCAGGCCTCCGCCGCCGAGGTGATCGACTGCAAGGGCCTGCACATCCTGCCCGGCGTAATGGACACGCAGGTGCATTTTCGCGAGCCCGGGCTGACGCACAAGGAAGACCTCGAAACCGGCTCGCGCAGCGCCGTGATGGGCGGCGTCACCGCCGTGTTCGAGATGCCGAACACATCGCCGTTGACCGTAACCGAGGCCGAGTTCACCGATAAGGTGAAGCGCGCCCATCACCGCATGCATTGCGATTTCGCTTTTTTCATCGGCGGCACCCGCGAGAACGTACAGGAACTGCCCGTGCTGGAACGCGCGCTCGGCTGTGCCGGCGTCAAGGTATTCATCGGCTCCTCGACCGGCGCGCTGCTGGTGGAGGACGACGAAAGCCTGCGACGAATTTTCCAGGTGATCCGCCGCCGCGCGGCGTTTCACGCCGAGGACGAATATCGCCTCAACGACCGCAAGCCGCTGCGCATCGAGGGCGATGCGCGCTCGCATCCGGTCTGGCGTGACGAGACCGCGGCGCTGATGGCGACGCAGCGGCTGGTGAATCTCGCGCATGAGACCGGCAAGCGCATCCATGTGCTGCACATCTCCACCAAGGAAGAGATCGAGTTTCTGCGCGACCACAAGGATGTCGCTTCCTGCGAGGCGACGCCGCATCATCTGACGCTGGCCGCGCCCGAATGCTACGAACGGCTCGGTACGCTGGCGCAGATGAACCCGCCGGTGCGTGGGGCGGATCACCGCGCCGGCATCTGGCGCGGCATCGAGCAGGGTATCATCGACGTGGTCGGCTCCGATCACGCGCCGCATACGCTGGAAGAGAAACAGAAGACCTATCCGGCCTCGCCTTCGGGCATGACCGGCGTGCAGACGCTAGTGCCGCTCATGCTCGATCATGTCAATGCGGGCCGCCTGTCGCTCGCCCGTTTCGTCGACCTCACCAGCGCCGGCCCCGCGCGGCTCTATAACATGGCCTGCAAGGGCCGCATCGCCGCCGGATACGATGCCGACTTCACCATCGTCGACCTCAAGCGGAGCGAAACCATCACCAACAAATGGGTTGCCTCCAAGGCCGGCTGGACGCCCTATGATGGCGTCCGCGTACAGGGGTGGCCCGTCGGCACCTTCATCCGCGGCCGCCGCGTGATGTGGCAGGGCGAGCTGGTGACGCCATCGCAGGGCGAGCCGGTGCGGTTTCTGGAGACACTGAAGGCGTAGGGGGCTGCGTTTGCTTTGCTCCGTCATCCTGACCACCCGCCACCCATAGGATCTGAGGTGCATGCCATGCGGTGCTTTTGCACCGCATGGCATGCCTCGAAGGATGAGCGGCCCGGCCGGTGGCCGTCGCCCTTCGAGGCCTCCGCTACGCTCCGGCACCTCAGGGTGACGGAGACGGAGATCGTGAGCACATGACAGGAGACTATTCCAATGAGTCAGAGTGCCCTCGTCACCACCGACGAACTCGCCGCCATCCTCGACGATCCCGACCTGCGCCTGTACGACTGCACGACCTATAACGAGCCGGTGCCGCCGGGCAGCGACCTGCCTTATCGCGCAGTGCCCGGTGACAAGACGTTCGAGGCCGGCCACATCCCCGGCGCTGATTTCCTAGACCTGCAAGGCGAGTTCTCCGACACCTCCGCGGGGCAGTTCTTCATGATGCCTGGTGTGGCCCAGTTAGAGGCCGCCTTCGGCCGCCATGGCCTCGATGCATCGAGGACCATCGTACTCTACAGCATTGGCACGATGATGTGGTCGACGCGGTTCTGGTGGATGCTGCGCTCGCTCGGTGTCGAGGCGCAGGTGCTCGACGGCGGTTTCGACAAATGGGAGGCCGAGGGGCGGCCGATCGAGACGGGCGCAGCAACGAGATATCCGGCGACGAGCTTCAAGGCCGCGCCGCGCGCGGGTTTGTTCGTCGACAAGGACACTGTCATGGCGCGGATCGGCGATTCCGCGACCGCTATCGTCAATGCGCTCGGTCCGCAGTTTCATCGCGGCCTCGACCCGAGCCGCTACGGCCGGCCCGGCCGGATTCCCGGCAGCGTCAACGTTCCCGCCGCAACGCTTGTGAGCGCCGCGGACAAGACGCTGACGACGCTTGCAGATGCGGAAGCGAAATTCGCGAGCCAAGGGATCACGCGCGACAAGGACGTGATCTGCTATTGTGGCGGCGGTATCTCGGCGACGATCGATTTGTTGCTGCTGACGCAGCTTGGCTACGACAAACTCACGCTCTACGACGCCTCGATGGGCGAATGGGCGAGGGATCCGGCGCTGCCGATCGAGACGGATTAGGGGATCCCCGGGAACGTTTTTCGCGGACCTGCATCCAATGTCCGAAAAGCTGGAGACGCGCCCGTGACCGTCATACATCGCACCGCAACATTTCCGCACCTCGAGATCGGCGCGCCCGAGGCTGAACTGGTTCGCCGCGCGCAGGCCCGTGACGAGGCGGCATTGCGCGCCATCATGCAGGCCAACAACCGCAGGCTCTATCGGCTCGCCCGTGGCATCCTGCGCAGCGACAGCGAGGCCGAGGATGTGGTGCAGGAGACCTATGTCCGGGCATTTACCAATCTCGACGGCTTTCGCGGCGAATCCAGCCTATCGACCTGGCTGTCGCGCATTGCGATCAACGAGGCGCTCGGCCGCGTACGCAGTCAGAAGCCGCATGTCGAGTTGGGATCGGTGCCGGAGGCAACGCTCGAAGCGCAAATCATCCAGTTTCCCCTCTCGTCCGCCGCAAGCGATCCGGAAAAATCCATGGCTCAACGTGAAATCCAGCGCGTCGTCGAGCACGCCGTCGATGAATTACCGGACGTGTTCCGCATGGTCTTCATCGCGCGCGTGATGGAGGGGATGAGCATGGAGGAGACGGCCGGGCTGCTCGGCGTCAAGCCCGAAACTGTGAAGACCCGGCTGCATCGTGCGCGCACGATGTTGCGCGAAAACGTCGAGAAGAAGATCGGTCCGGTCGTGATGGATGCCTTCCCGTTCGCCGGCCAGCGTTGCGAGCGCCTGACGGAGGCTGTGCTCAAGCGCCTCGGTGGCGGCGCGTAATTTTTCGGGAACGTTCGCGCGCAATTGTCATCCAACCCTGTGCAAGCAAGCAGCCGGGAAAACTCCGGCACCACAGGAGTGTCAAACCATGTTTGTCCGATGGAGCGCGGCGATCGCCGCGGTCGCCCTTTTGTCCGGCCCTGCGCTCGCGCAAGGCACCAAGCCCACCGATCCGCAGATCGCACATATCGCCTACACTGCAGGCGTGATCGACATTAATGCGGCCAAGCAGGCGGTGAAGAAAGCCAGGAGCAAGGACGTCAAGGCGTTCGCCGAAGACATGTTGCGCGACCACGAGGCGGTCAACAAGCAGGCGCTCGCGCTGGTCAAGAAGCTGAAGGTCACGCCCGAGGACAACGACACCAGCCGCACGCTATCGAAGCAGGCGAGCGACAAGCTGGCCGAGCTCGACAAGCTGAAGGGCGCCGCCTACGACAAGGCCTATGTCGAGAATGAGGTCGCCTACCACAAGACCGTCAACAACGCGCTGGAAACCCAGCTGATTCCCTCTGCCAGCAATGCGGAACTGAAGAACCTGCTGCAGACGGGTTTGAAGATATTCCAGGGCCATCAGCAACACGCCGAGCATGTCGCGGCCGAGCTGAAGTAGAGGAGGGATATGATGCCGGGACGGTTGTCTTCGATCGTAACAGCGGTCGTCTTCGCAACGATGGTCGTCCCGGCGCACGCCGCGACAATTCAGATCACGATGGAGAATCTGGAGATATCGCCGGCTGAGGCTTCCGTGAAGATCGGCGACACCGTCGAGTGGATCAACAAGGACGTCTTTGCGCACACCGCGACCGCCAAAGGCGGCGACTTCGATGTGGACCTGCCGGCAAAGAAATCCGGGACGACGGTCGTGAAGAAAGCCGGGATTGTGGAATATTACTGTCGCTTTCATCCCAACATGAAGGCGACGCTCAAGGTCGTACCGTAGCATTCCCGATCGTGTCGGAGAGGAATTCCCGCCTACTGCCTGGAGATTCCGACGGAGAACTCGCCGTTGCGGATGCGGCCGGGGAAACCCTCGACGAATTTCGCCACCGCGTCCTCACCATAGGTGCCGACGAGTTCGGCGAGCGCCGCGAACAGGCTCGCCTGCGCCAGGCAATCGCCGTCGACGCCGTCATGGCGCGCCTCGGCCCAGGCCTCATTGAGATAGCTCAGCGCGGCCTGCTTCTGCTCGTGATCGGGCAGCGGCGCGCGGGCGGGGGCGTAGGACACTGGATGGCTCATGAAACTCGACAGGGCTGGGGCGCGATCCACGGCGATGCGCTGTGCGAGAGGTGTAGCACGCGTATTAACCCCCGCTAGGCCACATCTTTAAGAACGGTTAATGGCAGTGGACAAAGACGATGACGTGGTTCCATCTGCGAGTTTGAAGGCCTGTTCCTCATGGTGAGGAGGCGCGCCAGCGCCGTCTCGAACCATAGAGGCCGCGCTGCGGCAGCGGGGCCTGCATCCTCCGAGACGCGCGCGTAGAGCGCGCTCCTCAGGATGAGGGGGCGCTTAGTTCGCGTAGCGCGCCGTAAGGTCTCGCGAAATCTTCGAGCCTTCCTCGATGTAGCGGCGGACTGCGACGGTCGCCGCCGGCGTGCAGCTCCGGTAGGTCTGCTGAAAGCCGTTATAGCCGCGGTTGAAGCTCGCGATCATGCGGGTGCGGCGCTCGCCGGAGGGGGTTTCGGCGTCGATCAGCGCCTGCATCTCGCTGCGCCATTTGTTGCCCTCGTTGGCCCCGCAGATGCCGCGCAAATAATGCAGCCCGCCGAGGATCTCGGCCAGCCTCTGCAGATCGCCGTCAAACGGCGCCGCTACGTCCTGAGCCCGGGCGGGCACGCAGGCGCAGGCGAGAATCAGGGCAAAAATGGCCAGAAATCGCGTGGACATCGGCCGGTGTATGCCTCCTCGAGCCCGTGGACGCAAGGCGGGGCGGAATGACCTCAAGGCCCTATCAGCCGCGCGGCCGACTCGATCACCTCCTCCAGCCCCCCGGTCAGCTTGAGGTCACCGAGGCTCGCCAGCTCGTTCGGGGCGATCCAGCGGTAATCGTCGAGCTCGTCGTTGAGGACCGGCTCCCGGGCCGCCCAGCGGGCGGCAAAGGACATGATCAGATAGTGGCCGGCGCCGCCCGTGGCGGGCAGCACCTCGCGCCAGCCGGCGAGACCGATGATCTGGATCTCGAGCCCGGTTTCCTCGTCGACCTCGCGCGCCAGCGCCTGGTGCAGCGATTCGCCGAACTCGACCCGACCGCCCGGCAGCGAATAGAACCCCTTGGCGGGCGAGCGGGCGCGGCGGACCAGCAGCAGCTTGCCGTCGCGGAAGATCGCGGCGCTGACCGCGAGCTGGGGATGGGTGGGCTGGATGGCGCTGGCCAATTTCGTCACCGGCTCCGGCTCAGTTCGCCATGATGGTGTCGATGTCGGCTTCCGCGCCGCCATTGATGATGCCGCCGCAGGCCGCGATCAGCGGCTTGACCCAAGCCGCCGCCTGCTCGGCGAGGCGGACTCTCGTCGTGTCCTTCTCGACCTCACGCATGGCCGAGCCGACCGCGGTCAGGATCGAGGTCATGGTGTCGGTGATATGGTCGAACTGCGTGCGCACGCTGGGGTCGGCCTTCTCGTAGGCTTCGATCGCGAGATCCCGCGCCTTGAAATTCGAGGCGGTGAAATGCTCGGCATAAGACAGCGGCGACCACGTCAAGAAGTCTTCCGCGCATTCCGGCATATCCGGGACCATTTCGAGCAGCATCACGGCTTCATTGAAATGGTTCAGGTAGTCGGTGGCAAGCCCGGTCCGCGGGTTGATGTTGGCCACGCGCAGCCGCTCGCCCCAGGCCGCGGCCTCGGGTCCCGTCTGTACATGCGTCCGCGCGGGTTGGGAGACCGTTGAGCTCATTGGCCGCAGTGTTAACGTTCTGGGTTAAAAGGACCTGAACGGACCCTATATAGGCCCCCAAGGATGTGTGGACGCTTCGTCATAACTTCGGCCCCCGCGGCCTTGCGGCAACTGTTCGGCTATATCGAGCAGCCGAACTTCCCGCCCCGGTACAATGTGGCGCCGACCCAGCCGATTCCGGTCGTGCTGGTCGAGAACGGCGCGCGGCACTTTCGCCTGATGCGCTGGGGCCTGTTGCCGAGCTGGGTCAAGGACCCCCGGGGGTTTACGTTGTTGATCAACGCCCGCTCCGAGACGGTGCTGGAAAAGCCCGCCTTTAAGAACGCGATTCGCCGCCGCCGCGGCCTGATTCCGGCCGACGGCTATTACGAATGGAAGGCGATCGACGGCCGCAAGCAGCCTTTCTTCATTCACCGCGCCGACGGCGCGCCGCTCGGCTTCGCCGCCTTGTTCGAGACCTGGGCCGGGCCGAACGGCGAGGAAGTCGACACCGTCGCGATCGCCACGGCGGCGGCGGGCGAAGACCTCGCGGCGCTGCACGACCGCGTGCCCGTCACCATCAGCCCGCGCGATTTCGAGCGCTGGCTCGATTCCCGCAGCGACGAGGTGGACGACGTGCTGCCGCTGATGGCCGCCCCGCGCAGCGGCGAATTCGCCTGGCACCCGGTCTCCACCCGCGTTAACCGCGTCGCCAATGACGACGACCAGCTGCTGCTGCCGATCAGCGCGGAAGAGATGCAGGCGGAAGTGCCTAAGAAGAAGGCGGTGCGCAAGGTTGCGGCCGGATCGGCGGACGACGGGCAGGGGTCGTTGTTTTAGCCGTATCCACAAAACACACTGTCGTCCCGGACAAGCGCGCCCAAAGCGCGCGCAGATCCGGGACGACGGTGGAGCTTGTCCGGCCGCCCCTCACACAATCTCCCGCGCCCGCAGCGCCGCGATTTCCGCCGCGTCAAACCCCAATTCCTCCAGCACCGCATCCGTATCCGCGCCCAGTTCCGGCGCCATGCGGTCGAGCCTGCCGCCGCCATGTGCGAGCTTGAAGCCGCTGCCGGCGAAGCGCAGGCGGCCGTAGGGCGTATCCAGCTCCTGGATCGCGCCGCGGGCAGCGATCTGCGGATGGTCGATCACCTCCTCGATCGTCCAGATGCTGGAACAGGGCGCGCCGGCATCCTCCAAAATCGTCTCCCACTCGCGCGCCGGCTTTTTTGCAAGCGCCTCCTCGATGATGGCGCGCAGCGCAGGTTCGTTCTCGTTGCGCGCATACCAGTCGGAAAAACGCGGATCGGCCAGGGTGTCTTCGCGGCCGAGCGCGGACATCAGCGCGCGATACTGCTTCTCGTTGTTGACCGCGAGCAGGATGTGGCCATCGCCGCATTTGAACAGGTTCGCCGTGGTCCTGCGGCTCACCGCCTGGTTGCCCGAAAGCTGCTGGCGATGACCGGCCACCGACCAGTCCGCGATTTGCCCCGAGAGAAACGCCAGCGTCGCCTCCAGCATGGAGACGTCGATGAGCTGGCCCACTCCGGTACGGTCGCGCTGATACAGCGCGCTCGACACGCCGAACGCCGCGGTTGCGCCCGAGAGCACATCGCAGACCGCAAAGCCCGCGCGGGTCGGCCCGGTCGTAGGATGCCCGGTGATCGCCATGATGCCGGACAGCGCCTGCATCTTGCCGTCATAGCCGGGGCGCAGGCGATCCGGACCGGTCTGGCCGAAGCCGGACACCGCGCAATAGATCAGCCTCGGATTGATCGCGGACAGCGCCTCGTAGCCGATGCCGAGCTTGTCCATCACGCCCGGGCGAAAGTTCTCCATGACCACGTCAACTTGCGCGGCGAGCCTCTTCACGATCGCAATGGCGTCCGGCTTTTGCAAATCGAGCGTAAGGCTGCGCTTGTTGCCGTTGATGGCCTGGAACGCGGGCGCGAGCCCGCGCTCGGCCCATTCGCGCGACAGCGGCGTGCGGCGCATGTCCTCGCCATCGCGCCGCTCGACCTTGATGACGTCGGCGCCCAGCAGCGCGAGCTGGTAGCTCGCATAGGGGCCGGCCAGCACTTGCGTGAAGTCCAGGATCTTCACGCCCTCGAACGGTCGCGTCACGTCGCTCTCCCTTTGATTTTCGTTATTGGAGGACGTCAGGCGGCGCGGTTGCCGCGCGCGATCTCCTTCTGCTTGTCGAATTCGGCGCGGCGGCGCGCCAGCTCTTCCGCGCTGAGCTGCGCGACGTTGTTGTAGTCGAGCTTCCAGGAGGCGTCCTCGCTCCAGCGCAGCGGCGACTGCATCGTGGTCTGCGGGCCGCTCGCGGTCTCCAGCAGCTTCAGCGCCAGCTCGAGCGTCTGCGCTTGTGAAGCGACGTCATGCGGCTTGCCGGCGGAATTGCCGAGCGGGAAGTCGGAGAACAGGAAGCGCGGCACGGCGGCGTGCTCGATGATGTCCTTGGCGCAGCCCATCACCACGGTGGGGATGCCATTGGCCTCCAGGTGCCGCGCCACCAGCGCCGTGGTCTGATGGCAGACCGGGCAGTTCGGCACCAGCACAGCCACATCGACCGCATCGGCAAGGCAGCGCGCCAAAATCTCCGGCGCATCGGTGTCGAGCGTGACGCGATGGCTGCGGTTGGTCGGCGCGCCGAAGAAGCGCGGCGCGACTTCGCCGATGCGGGCCGCGGCGCTTGCCTTCAGCAGCTGCGGCAGCGGAAACCAGGTCCCGCTGTCGGTCGCGCTGGTGTGCTTGCGGTCATAGCCGATGTGCGAGATGCGCAAATCGTGCTGCTTCGAGGTGTCGCCGTCATAGACCTGGTAGAATTTCGCCCCGCCATTATACGCTGCGCCCGGTCCCTGTTCGCCCTTGGTCGGATCATATGGCGCGGCCGTGGTGATGATCGTCACACGCGACTGCGACAGCTTCTTCTTCAGCGGCTGGAACGGCGCCTCGGTATAATGCGCCCAGCGATACGGCGTGGTGTAGCCGATCGCCGCGTAATAGTCGCGCGTGCGCTGCATATAGGGGACGGGAGCATCGTAGTCGGGCGCAAAGCCGAATTCATCGTCGCGCGAAGCGGTCATGGGCGCGTCTCCTGGTTCTTGGTTAGGACCAGACTAGAGATAGTCGGCGATGAGCTCAACAGCGGGGAGGAAGGCGCAGGTCAGGATTGCGGTTGAAGATGGTGCGACATGCACGGTGCAGTCCCTCTCCCCTTGTGGGAGAGGGTGGCTCGCAGCGCAGCGGCGAGACGGGTGAGGGGTCTCTATCCGCGTGTTCGACTACCGCTTTGAACTTGCGGATAGAGACCCCCCATCCGGCGCTTCGCGCCACCTTCTCCCACAAGGGGAGAAGGGAAGGAAGCCGCGTCACCTACCGAAACATATGCAGCGCCGCATATTGCAGCAGCATGATCGTCTTCGCATCGATGATGCGTCCATCGGCGATCATCGCCAGTGCCTCGTCGATGCCGAGCTCCAGCACCTCGATGTCCTCGCCTTCGTGTTCGAGACCGCCGCCGCCGCTGACGCGCATCTCGGGCTCGTATTCGGCAATGAAAAAATGCAGCTTCTCGGTCACGGCGCCGGGGCTCATGAACGCCTCGAACACCTTGTGGACGTGGTGCAGGCGATAGCCGGTTTCCTCCTCGGCCTCGGCGCGGATGCGCACCTCGGGGGCGGCTTCGTCCAGCACGCCGGCGGCGGCTTCGATCAGGAGATCGTCATAGCCGCGGATATAGGCTGGCAGACGGAACTGGCGCACCAGGATCACGGTGCGGCGCGCGCGATTGTAGGGCAGCACGGCTGCGGCGTTGTCGCGCTCATAAGTTTCGTGGTGCTGCGTCTGCCATGCGCCGTTGGCGCGCCGGTAGTCGAACGTCGTCTCTTTCAGAGGGGTCCAGTTGTCCGAGAGCACGCGGACGTCCTTGATGCGGACGCGGTCGGAGATGGTCATGGCTCGATCTCAATTGTTTGTGGGCGTGTCGCGGCCGTCGAGCCACTTCTGGAACATCACCGAGGTCGATTCCTCGAATCCAAGCGATTGGTAGAACGCATTGGCCTGCGCATTCCCGCGCCGGACCAGGAGCTGAAGCTTTGCAATCCCGGCCTGGCGCAGCCAGTCTTCCACAGCGGACATGATGACTCGGCCGTAGCCGCGCTTGCGGCAATCGGGATCGACCGCGACGTAATAGACCCAGCCGCGATGGCCGTCATGGCCGATCATGGCGGTCGTGACGATCGCGCCGCCGTCGCGGCCGACCAGCACGGTCGAATTGTCGCGCCGCCGCGCCAGCGCGATATCGGCAAGCGGATCGTTCCAGGGCCGGGTCAGGCCGCAGCGCTGCCACAGCGCGACCACGGGCTCGACATCGGCATCGGCGATCTCCGCAATCGCGAGCGGGGAGGCAGCTTGGTTCACAGCACCTTCCCCGGGTTCATGATTCCGAGCGGATCGAGCATCGCCTTGATGGCGCGCATCAGCTCGATCGCGGTCTTGTCTTTCACTTCAGGCAGCTCGTCGCGCTTGAGCACGCCGATGCCGTGCTCGGCCGAGATCGAGCCGCCCATCCGCAGCACGATCGCGAACACCACGGCGTTCATCTCGTGCCAGCGCGCCAGAAAGTCCGCGCTGTCGGCGCCGACCGGCTGGCTGACATTGTAGTGCAGATTGCCGTCGCCGAGATGGCCGAACGGCACCGGCCGCGCGCCGGGGATCAGTTTCACCACGGCAGCGTTGGCCTCGGCGATGAAGGCGGGCACCGCGGCGACCGGCACGGAAATGTCGTGCTTGATCGAGCCGCCCTCCGGCTTTTGCGCCGACGACATCTCGTCGCGCAGCTTCCAGAAGCCGGCGCGCTGGCTGAGGTTGGCCGCGATCACGGCGTCGTCGACGATCTCGTCTTCCATTGCGCGGGTGAGGATCGCCTCCAGCGGCGCGCGCGCATCCTTGCCGGATGCGGACAATTCCATCAGCACGTACCAGGCATGCTTGTCTTGAAGCGGATCGCGCACGTCGATGCCGTGGCGGATCGAGAAATCCACCGCCAGCTCCGACAGAAGCTCGAAGCTGGTCAGCGCGTTGGCGGCTTCGCTTTGCGCGATCGCCAGCAGCCTCAAGGCCGCCTCCGGCGATTTCAACCCAACGAAGGCGGTCTCGATCGCCCGCGGCTTCGGAAACAGCTTTAGCGTCGCCGCCGTGATGATGCCGAGCGTGCCTTCCGCGCCGACGAAGAGGTTGTGCAGATTGTAGCCAGTATTGTCCTTCTTCAGCTTCGACAGCACGCCCAGCACGCGTCCGTCAGCCAGCACCACTTCCAGCCCCAGCGCCATCTCGCGCGCCACGCCATAGGCGAGCGCCGCCGTGCCGCCGGCATTGGTCGACAGATTGCCGCCGATGGTGCAGCTGCCTTCCGCACCCAGCGAGAGCGGAAACAGCCGGTCGAACTCGGCCGCCTTCTGCTGCGCGATCTGCAGCACCACGCCGGCCTCGCAGGTCATGGTGTTGGAGGCGGGATCGACCTCGCGAATCCTGTCCAGCCGGCGCAGCGACACCACCACCTCGCCATTGTGCGGGGTCTGGCCGCCGACGAGGCCGGTGTTGCCGCCCTGCGGCACCAGCGCGATCCTGTGCGCGGTGGCGAGCTTGCAGATCTCGGAGACTTCCGCGGTCGAGCCCGGGCGCAGCACCAGCGGCGAGCGGCCGTGGAACAGGTTGCGCTCCTCGGTGACGTAGGCCTCGATATCGGCCGAATCGGTGATCGCGTGTTTCTCGCCGACGATCTTGCGAAACTGTTCGACCAGCTCCGGCGCAAGCGGAGGGGTCGGAGGTGGATTGATATTCATGCCGTCTTCTTTCATTCCGCGTTCTATCGCGCAACCGCCGCGCGGCGCAGGCGGTCGTTGATGGCTTCGCCCAGATCTTGTTCGGGAATCGTCATCACCGCGATCGCCTTCGGGGTCTTCGCATCGAGCGCGCGAAGATAGCCGAACAGATTGGCGGCGGCTTCATCGAGATCACCGCTGGGCGACAGATTCATGACGGCCGACGCAGCGTCAAGGCCGGGCAGGCGCGCAGGGCCGAACGCCAGCAGCGCTTCGCCCGGCGCCACGTCGCGCGCGTCGAGCCGCACGCTGGCCCGCGGCGCGTAATGCGAGGCCAGCATGCCCGGCGCCCGCGGCTGGCTGTTGTCGCTCTCGGCCTCTGCGGGCGGCCGCAAAAGCGGCAGCCCCAGCACCGCCTCGATCCGCTCGCGCGACAGCCCGCCGGGACGCAGCAGCCTCGGCTTATCGAAGCAGCCGACAATGGTCGATTCGACACCGACCTCGACCGGCCCGCCGTCGACGATCAGGTCGATCCGTCCCGCAAGGTCGCTCTCGACATGGGCTGCCAGCGTCGGCGAGACATGGCCGGAGAAATTGGCCGACGGCGCCACCACCGCCCCGCCGAAGGCGTGCAGGATCGCCTGCGCCACCGGGTGGGCGGGAATGCGGATCGCGACGGTATCGAGGCCGGCGGTGGCCAGATCAGCCACCGGGCAGCCGTCGGTCTTCGGCACCACCAGCGTCAGCGGCCCCGGCCAGAACGCCTCCGCAAGCCGCAAGGCGCGCGCGTCGAACCAGCCGATGGCCTGCGCGGCGGCAAGGTCCGCCACATGGGCGATCAGCGGATTGAAGGCCGGCCGGCCCTTGGCGGCGTAGAGATGGGCGACCGCAGCGGCATTTGCGGCGTCCGCCCCGAGCCCATAGACCGTCTCGGTCGGGAACGCGACCAGCCCGCCGGCGGCGAGCCGCCGGGCGGCAGCCTCGGCGGCGGCGTGGCCTGCCGGTAAAATCAACGTTTCAAGGCTCGTTTTCACGGGGACGAAATTCCTTAGACCGGCCGCTTGCGGTGCGCCAAACCCGACGCTATAAGCCGGCCTCTTGTCGGAGTGTGGCTCAGCCCGGTAGAGCACTGCGTTCGGGACGCAGGGGTCGCAGGTTCGAATCCTGCCACTCCGACCATTATTTCAAGTACTTATAGTTTCGATGTTTTTTGTGCGCAATGAAATGCGCAATGATTTGAGGCACATCAGCCATGCCCGTCGATCTTGAGGCGTACGCCAAGGACGTCGAAGAGCAGGTAAGGCAGGCGACGACCTTGAGCCGCTCGAAGCCGGAAGAATGACGATCGGCGAGCGCGCGATGTCACCCAGGACACGATAAAGCACCACAAGTCCTCCCTTCGGACCTACGAGCTGATTTTGGCCGACATCAAGTCGCGAATAGCTCGCGGCGAATAGGGCCCAACTCAGCGCCTTCCCCCAAACGCTTCCACCGCCCCTTCCTGGAAGTCCGGTGGTGATGGCCATAATTGGCCTCCAACTGCTCAACCGTCATTCCGAGCCAGCCGGCGGCTTCCCACATGTCTACGCCTGCCTGCATCAGCCAAGTCGCTGCGGTATGGCGTAGCGAATGCCGGACCACGTCATCGCCTAGCCCCGCATCCTCCAAAATGCCTTCCCAAGCGGATCTTATCTTGCCGGCGAGTGGCTGGCCGTCGTGCATGCGGTTCACGACGAACCTGATTTGCTCACCTTCCCTCATGACCCCAGAGGCGCGGAGTTCTGCCGACCGAGCATGGTCGATCCTGCGCCAACGAACCAAGTGGGGGCGCAGACGGCTGGCGATCTTTGCCGGTGGCCGGCGCTTCTTGGTTGATCGCTCCAGCGCCCCCTTGCCCTGGTAGACCATCGCGTCCAGGTTCATCCACGGATGGGTCGTCGTTGGCAGCCACTGGGTGCGCCGGATCGTTTCCTCGCGACGAGCGCTATAGATGCCAACCAGGCAGAAGCGCGCCGCAGGATAGCGACGACGAATGATCCACCGTTCCCTACGCACGAGCGCCCCGTCTTCCCTGCGCTTCCATGTCGACTGCTCGGTGTCCCACACGAAACCGATTGCTGCACCAAGCAGGCGCGCGGCCTCATTACGCGTCAGCCAGCGGTGTCGCCCTTCCGCCTTGGGAGGAAGAGTGATCTTCGGACCGACGCTGAGCGTGTGCTCGGCGTGGTAGGCGTTCACGCCAGCTCGCAAATCTTCAAGCCGGCGTCGCGCGGTTTGATCAGAGACAGTCCCGTTGCGCGGCTTGATGCCGGCTTTCCTATTGTTGTCGTTTGCGGTGCCGGTAGACCAGTCGACAAAGTCACGACAGAGCTGGGCTTTAAGCTCGCTGACGGTTTTGTCGCCAAAGAAATTGTTGAGATCTAGGTCAGCGTTTTCGTGGTTCGAATCATATCAGGCAGCCTCGGCGAGTCGGTAGGACCAAGTGTGGACAACCGGGTGGCGATTGACGTCGTC
>NZ_JADPKQ010000490.1:0-677 GCF_023074015.1 Bradyrhizobium sp. 142 | reverse complement strand
CTCAGGATCGCGCTCGCCGGCAAGGATCGCGCGTATGATACGCAGGCCGGTCGCGCCGGTGATGTCGGCGACGACGTGGTGCAGCTGAAGATTCATCTCCATCAAGGCCTTCTGCATATGCTGGATGTGTGAGGCCGCGTACTCCAGCAGACGCTCGCGCTGACGCACGTAGGCTCGCAGCTCGGCAATCTGCCCTTTGGGCCGAAAGCTGGCCCGCAGTAACCCGAATGAATGGAGCCGCTGCAGCCATTGCGCATCGCTAACATCGGTCTTTCGCCCCGGCACGTGCTTGGCATCGCGCGCGTTGACAAGAAACACGGTAAATCCCCGAGCATCGAGAAGCTCGAAAATCGGAATCCAGTAGACGCTGGTCGATTCCATGACGACGGTCTCGACGCCGCATTCAGTAAACCAGTCGACCAGCCGATGCAGATCGGCCGTGAAGGTACCGAAGCTGCGGACCGACTCGGGTGCGCGATCTGGCCTCACGGCAGCCATGTGCATAGTCGCTCCGACGTCGATGGCAGCCGCGTTTGGGTGCACCATCGGCATCTTACCGTCGTTCCTCGACTTCGATCTTTTGGGATTCATCTCCAATCCTCCTGCTGACGGCGGCGGAAGGGCTGGGCTGCGCTATTGGTCAGATTCCTAAACGGGATCGCCGGATGGCGTCACCA
>NZ_JADPKQ010000462.1:0-677 GCF_023074015.1 Bradyrhizobium sp. 142 | reverse complement strand
CGGATGTCCGGCTTGAAGTTGCATTGCGCGGGTCTTGTTGGCCACCAGGGCTGGGCGCGCCCACAGGTAATCTTCGCCCTTCGTCAACAAATGCCAGCAGAGCACAGTGAGCTTGCGAGCCACGGCCACCGCGGCGATCTGATGGCCGCGCCGGGCGCGGATGCGGACGAAAAAAGCATGCAGTGGACCGGGCGCCTTGGCCGCTGCCCAGGCCGCCTCGACCAGCATGGCGCGCGCGTGACTGCGGCCGATTTTGCTGATGCGACCGTGATGGGCAGCTCCCAGTCCCGACTGCCGCACCCGCGGGTTCAGCCCGAAATAGCTCACCAGCTTCTGGGGGCTGTTGAACCGGCCGATGTCGCCGATCGCCGCCACGATCCCGGCGGCGACCGCCAGATTGACGCCGGTGATTGTCATCAATCTATTGACCGCGGGATCGTCCATGGCGTCCTGCGCAATTTCGCGGTCGAGCAGGGCCAGGTCTTCCGCCAACCGGTCAAGTTCACGGACGTGCCGATCGATCGCTGCGCGTTCATCGTCCGGCAACTGTTGAGCGGCCAACCACGCCCGGCCGCGGGCGTTGAAAAGATCGGCATGCGGGCACTTCGGGATCAGGTGCGCGTGCAGGATTGAATGCACCTCGTTCTTGAGCCGCGTGCGATGTCGCACGACCTGGT
>NZ_JADPKQ010000244.1:0-677 GCF_023074015.1 Bradyrhizobium sp. 142 | reverse complement strand
CGGATGTCCGGCTTGAAGTTGCATTGCGCGGGTCTTGTTGGCCACCAGGGCTGGGCGCGCCCACAGGTAATCTTCGCCCTTCGTCAACAAATGCCAGCAGAGCACAGTGAGCTTGCGAGCCACGGCCACCGCGGCGATCTGATGGCCGCGCCGGGCGCGGATGCGGACGAAAAAAGCATGCAGTGGACCGGGCGCCTTGGCCGCTGCCCAGGCCGCCTCGACCAGCATGGCGCGCGCGTGAGAACGGCCGATCTTGCTGATGCGACCGTGATGGGCAGCTCCCAGTCCCGACTGCCGCACCCGCGGGTTCAGCCCGAAATAGCTCACCAGCTTCTGGGGGCTGTTGAACCGGCCGATGTCGCCGATCGCCGCCACGATCCCGGCGGCGACCGCCAGATTGACGCCGGTGATTGTCATCAATCTATTGACCGCGGGATCGTCCATGGCGTCCTGCGCAATTTCGCGGTCGAGCAGGGCCAGGTCTTCCGCCAACCGGTCAAGTTCACGGACGTGCCGATCGATCGCTGCGCGTTCATCGTCCGGCAACTGTTGAGCGGCCAACCACGCCCGGCCGCGGGCGTTGAAAAGATCGGCATGCGGGCACTTCGGGATCAGGTGCGCGTGCAGGATTGAATGCACCTCGTTCTTGAGCCGCGTGCGATGTCGCACGACCTGGT
>NZ_JADPKQ010000078.1:0-677 GCF_023074015.1 Bradyrhizobium sp. 142 | reverse complement strand
ACCAGGTCGTGCGACATCGCACGCGGCTCAAGAACGAGGTGCATTCAATCCTGCACGCGCACCTGATCCCGAAGTGCCCGCATGCCGATCTTTTCAACGCCCGCGGCCGGGCGTGGTTGGCCGCTCAACAGTTGCCGGACGATGAACGCGCAGCGATCGATCGGCACGTCCGTGAACTTGACCGGTTGGCGGAAGACCTGGCCCTGCTCGACCGCGAAATTGCGCAGGACGCCATGGACGATCCCGCGGTCAATAGATTGATGACAATCACCGGCGTCAATCTGGCGGTCGCCGCCGGGATCGTGGCGGCGATCGGCGACATCGGCCGGTTCAACAGCCCCCAGAAGCTGGTGAGCTATTTCGGGCTGAACCCGCGGGTGCGGCAGTCGGGACTGGGAGCTGCCCATCACGGTCGCATCAGCAAAATCGGCCGTTCTCACGCGCGCGCCATGCTGGTCGAGGCGGCCTGGGCAGCGGCCAAGGCGCCCGGTCCACTGCATGCTTTTTTCGTCCGCATCCGCGCCCGGCGCGGCCATCAGATCGCCGCGGTGGCCGTGGCTCGCAAGCTCACTGTGCTCTGCTGGCATTTGTTGACGAAGGGCGAAGATTACCTGTGGGCGCGCCCAGCCCTGGTGGCCAACAAGACCCGCGCAATGCAACTTCAAGCCGGACATCCG
>NZ_JADPKQ010000113.1:0-39597 GCF_023074015.1 Bradyrhizobium sp. 142 | reverse complement strand
ATCGGGGCGCTCCCTGGATCAGAGAAAAGTCGTTGCGGCACAACAACTTTCGCTGATTCGCGCCCCGGTGCGCTTCAACACTGTGAGAAATGCGAGCTAGCCTGCCTTGGCAGTGCGTGTATCCGACCGCAGGTTCTGGAAGAACTTCTCGACCTCGCGTGACAGCGTCTCCGCAGTGGCGGTGAGGCTGCTCGCCGCCGTCAGCACCGAGGACGCGGCAGTATCGGTCTCGCCGATAGCGTCGCGCAGCGAGGTGATGTTGGCGACCAGGGTCTCGTTGCCTTGCGCGGCAGACTGGGCGTTGGACGAGATCTCGCGCGTGGCGGCGTCCTGCTGGCCGATGGCCCCCGCAATCGCCGAGGTGACGTCGTTGATCTCGCGCACCGCGCCGCCGATCTCGCGCACGGCGTCGACCGCGTTGCGGGTGGAGGCCTGGATCATGGAGACGTTCTCGCCGATCTCGGCGGTGGCCTTGGCGGTCTGCCCCGCCAGCGCCTTGACTTCATGGGCGACCACGGCAAAGCCGCGGCCGGCGTCACCGGCGCGTGCGGCCTCGATAGTGGCGTTGAGCGCCAGCAGGTTGGTCTGCTCGGCGATGGCCTGGATCAGATTGAGCACGCCGTCGATGCGCTGGGTCGCGGCGGCAAGGCTCTCGATCTCGGCGATCGATTTCT
The DNA here is from genome assembly GCF_023074015.1 of Bradyrhizobium sp. 142. Taxonomy (NCBI): domain Bacteria; kingdom Pseudomonadati; phylum Pseudomonadota; class Alphaproteobacteria; order Hyphomicrobiales; family Nitrobacteraceae; genus Bradyrhizobium; species Bradyrhizobium sp. 142. The sequence goes on along the minus strand of NZ_JADPKQ010000113.1, from coordinate 38,923 downwards.
CGGTGCGCTGGCCGGTCTGCTCGACCGCGCTGGCGCTCTGCCGCACCTGCCGGCCGATCTCCACCACCGACGCGGACAGCTCCTCGGCGGCGCCTGCCACTGCGGTGACGTTATGGGACGCCTGCTCGGTGGCATTCGCCGCCGTGCCGGCGCGGCTGCTCGCATCCGCGGTGACGCGCGTGATGGTCTGCGCGGTCTCGCGCATGACGCTGGCGTTGTCGGTGAGGCCGCGCATGACCGCGCCGATCGCCTCGCGAAACGTCTCGACGGATTGTTCGATGTGGCGGGCGCGCTGCTCGCGCGCGGCGGAGTCCTGCGTGACCTGCGAGGCGACGCGTTCTGGAACACCTGGATGGCGCGGGCCAGCGCGCCGATCTCGTCGGCGCGGCCGCTGTAGGGCACCACGACGCTTTCGGCCCCGACCGCAACCTGCTTGATGGTTGCGGTGATCGACGCGAGGGGCCGCGCGATCGAGCGGGCGATGATGACGATGCCGATCACGACCAGCGCCAGCGCCACGCCGCCGAGGCAGGTCAAGACCAGCGACAGAATGCGGTTGGTCTCGGTCTGCTGCGCGATCTGCCTGGCGCGCTCGGCATAGACTTTGGACAGCGCCTCGAGATCCTTGTTCAGCGCGGAGCGCACCGAGCGGTTGGCGTCGTTGTCGCCCCATTCGCGGCCCGCGGCCGCATTGATCTCGATGCCGCGGCGCACTAGCTCCTTGCGGAAGTCGACGAACTGCTCGATGCGCTTCTTGAAGGTGGAAAACTGCGCGGCGTCGTCTGCCTTGACGATGGTTTCCCAGCGCTTCACGACGTCGAGGATCTGGACATTGAACTTGAGCAGGCCCTCGCCGTATTTCTTCACCACGGCGGGTTCGGTCGACATGTAGACGCCGCGCGACTCCATCACGACCGCATAGACCAGCGAGTTGACGCGCTCGACATTCAGCGCGGCGGCGTTCGCCGTCTCGATCGCCCCGGCCAGCTCGGCGCCGCGGCGACTGTTGTAGTCGGACAGCATCGCGATCGCCGCGGTGAGCAGCGCGAACAGCGCGAAGATCGCGTAGAGCCTGGCGGCAAGCGTGAAGCGGCCGGCCAGGCCGGCGGCATTCCCAGATCGGTCAATGGTCATGATGTTCAGGGGCCCGGATGGCCTGGAGCGGCCGGTGGCGCGGTCGTGTCAAAATCTATGCAAAACTATGCAGAATGAAGATGGATGCAGCGTTAACGAAAGCCGCTGCAGGCGTTGATCATTGGTCGAACGAAACGCTTGTCATTTCAGTTGTTTGGCGTGACGCTATCGGTTCTCGGCAGATTGAACCTGCAGGAAGGGACGGCGTGCCGTAAAATCGGCCTGCAGCGGCCGCCAAGCGCGTACCCCCAAGACGCCAAGGCCGCCTTCGAGATCGATTTGGATTCGGCCATTGGCCGACGAACCCCGGAGAGGCCTTTGGTCTATCGCCACGCCATCGACGCCACGACCTACACCTTCCCCGACCTGCGCGACCTCCTCGCCAAGGCGACGCCGCCGCGCTCCGGCGACCGGCTGGCCGGGATTGCGGCTGGCAGCGCCGAGCAAATGATTGCGGCGCGGATGGCGCTCGCGGATCTCCCGCTCGGGCAGTTCTTGCAGGAGGCAGTCGTCCCCTATGAGGCCGACGAGGTCACCCGCCTTATCGTCGACAGCCACGACGCAAAGGCCTTCGCGCCGGTGTCTTCGCTGACGGTCGGCGGCTTCCGCGACTGGCTGCTGTCCGACGCCGCAACGCCCGAGATCCTGCGCAAGCTGGCGCCCGGCGTCACGCCGGAAATGGCGGCCGCGGTCTCCAAATTGATGCGCAACCAGGACCTGATCCTGGCCGCGCGGAAATGCGAGGTTACCACCGCCTTCCGCAACACGATCGGGCTGAAAGGGCGGATGAGCACGCGGCTCCAGCCCAACCATCCCTTCGACGATGCCAAGGGCATCACCGCCTCGATCCTCGACGGCCTCCTGTTAGGGGCCGGCGATGCCTGCATTGGCGTCAATCCGGCGAGCGATGATCCGGCCGTGATCGCGCAATTGCTGCGCCTGCTTGATGAGATCATCGCGCGGCTGAAGATCCCGACTCAAGCTTGCGTGCTGACCCATGTCACGACGACGCTGTCGCTGGTCGGGCAGGGCGTGCCGGTCGACCTCGTCTTCCAGTCGGTCGCAGGCACCGAGGCCGCCAACCGCAGTTTTGGCATCGACCTCGCATTGCTCCGGGAAGCGCAGGAGGCCGGGCTGTCGCAGAAGCGCGGCACGGTCGGGCAGAACGTGATGTATTTCGAGACCGGCCAGGGCTCGGCGCTGTCGGCCAATGCCCATCATGGTGTCGACCAGCAGACCTGCGAGGCGCGCGCCTATGCGGTCGCCCGCGCTTTTGCGCCGCTGCTGGTCAACAGCGTGGTCGGCTTCATCGGCCCGGAATATCTCTACGACGGCAAGGAGATCATCCGGGCCGGGCTCGAGGACCATTTTTGCGGCAAGCTGCTCGGCCTGCCGCTCGGAATCGACATCTGCTATACCAACCATGCCGATGCGGACCAGGACGACATGGATAATCTGCTGACCTTGCTCGCTGCCGCCGGCGTCACCTTCATCATGGGGGTGCCGGGCGCCGACGACGTCATGCTGAACTACCAGTCGACCTCGTTTCACGACGCGCTCTATGTCCGCGACGTCTTCGGCCTGCGACGGGCGCCGGAATTCGACGATTGGCTGGTGCAGTCAGGTATTGCCGGCGCCGATTTTCGCCTTGCCGGCGATGCAGGCCTGCTGCCCGATTTTGCCTCGCGGCTGATCGCGTGAGGGTGGATCGGGAAAAGCCCCCGAAAATCTTTCACCTGCCGGCCTGAACCGGGGAAACCATTGGCGCGTCTTACGAATTAGTTCGCTGCCACAATATTGAGGAAATTCGGTCCCAGCGTTACGTTATGTCTCTGGTGGCCTCGTCTGTACCGTTCGTAGAATGTGGTTGGGGAAATTTCGATGCGCGCTGAAAGCAACGGAACGATCCGGCGTATTCTCTGCGTTTTCCCGCGCTACACCTCGTCCTTCGGCACTTTCGAGCACGCCTACCCCCTGACCGACGGCGTGCGTGCCTTCATGCCGCCGCAGGGGCTTTTGCTGCTCGCCGCCTATCTGCCGAAGGAATGGAAGGTCAGGTTCGTCGACGAGAACCTCCGTCGCACCACCGCGGAGGAGTTCGAATGGGCGGAAGCGGTCTTCGTCAGTGGCATGCACATCCAGCGCCAGCAGATGAACGACATCTGCCGCCGCGCCCATGAATTCGATCTGGCGGTCGCACTCGGCGGGCCCTCGGTCAGCGCCTGTCCCGACTATTATCCGTCGTTCGACTATCTCCATGTCGGCGAGCTCGGCGACGCCACCAATCAGCTGATCGAGATCCTGTCGCGCGACACCTCGCGTCCCGACCATCAGGTGGTTCTGACCACCAAAGACCGAATTCCGATGACGGAGTTCCCGATCCCGGCCTACGAGCTTGCCGACGTGAAGAAATACTTCCTCGGCAGCATCCAGTATTCCAGCGGCTGCCCCTATCAGTGCGAGTTCTGCGACATCCCTGGTCTCTACGGCCGTAACCCGCGCATCAAGTCGCCCGAGCAGATCATCGCCGAGCTCGACCGTTTGCGCGAATGCGGCATGACCGACACGATCTATTTCGTCGACGACAATTTCATCGGCAACCGCAAGGCGGCGATGGACCTGTTGCCGCATCTGATCGAATGGCAGAAGAAGACCGGCTATGTGATGCGGCTCGCCTGCGAGGCCACGCTGAACATCGCCAAGCGGCCCGAGATTCTGGAGAAGATGCGTGAGGCCTATTTCACCACCATCTTCTGCGGCATCGAGACGCCAGATCCCGATGCGCTGAAGGCGATGCACAAGGACCACAACATGATGGTCCCGATCCTGGAGGGTGTGCGTACCATCAACTCCTACGGCATGGAGGTGGTGTCCGGCATCATCATGGGACTGGACAGCGACAAGCCGAATACATCCGATGTGCTGCTTGCCTTCATCGAGGAATCCCAGATCCCGCTGCTCACCATCAACCTGCTTCAGGCGCTGCCGAAGACGCCGCTGTGGGACCGGCTGGAGCGTGAGGGACGCCTGATCAACGACGACGGCCGAGATTCCAACGTCGACTTCCTGCTGCCCTATGACGACGTCGTCGCATCCTGGAAGCACTGCATGGAAGCCGCCTACGAGCCCGCGAAGGTCTATGCGCGCTTCCAGTATCAGTGCGACCACACCTATTCAAACCGCCTCAAGGTGCCGGTGTCCGATGAGATGAAGTCCTGGCCCAACATCAGGCGCGCGCTCGTCATGCTGAGGAACATCTTCTGGAAGGTCGGCGTGATCGGCGACTACAGGCGCGTGTTCTGGAATTTCGCGCTGGGACGCATCCGGTGCGGCGATCTCGAAGGCCTGATCGGCAGCACATTGGTCGCGCATCATCTCATCACCTTTGCGCGCGCGGCCTCCAGCGGCAAGCAGAACGCGTCGAACTATTCGGTGCGGCTGCGCGAGGCCACCGTTCCCGCCGAATGAGCGACAAGCCCGCTCCGGTTCGCCCGACCCTTGATCTGCGGTCATTCACGCCCGCGCGCGTCGCGCTCGGGCGCAGCGGATCGAGCCTGCCGACGAAACCGCTGCTCGATTTCACGCTGGATCACGCCCGCGCCCGCGATGCCGTGCACGCCGCCTTCGACGCGCCGCGGCTGGTCGCCGGGCTCGGCGAGCTCGGCCTTGCCGTTACCGAGGTGAGGAGCCGGGCGGCCGATCGCCGGGACTATCTGCGGCGGCCGGATCTCGGCCGGCAGCTTGATGCCGGCTCGGCCGATGCGCTGGCGCAGCTCGCCACGACGCCGTCTCCACTTGCGGTCGTGGTCGGCGACGGCCTGTCGGCGGCGGCCGTGAATGGCCATGCGGTCGCGTTGCTCAAGAGCCTGCTGCCCCGGCTCGCGGCCGAGCAGGCTGTCGCGGTCGGCCGTGTCGTCGTCGCCTCAGGCGCGCGCGTCGCGCTTGGCGACGAGATCGGCGCCATTCTTGGCGCGCGCATGGCCCTGATGCTGATCGGCGAGCGGCCGGGCCTGTCGGCGCCCGACAGTCTCGGCGCCTATCTGACCTTTGCGCCGAAACCAGGCCGTACCGATGCCGAACGCAACTGCGTCTCGAACATCCACCACGCCGGGCTGAGCTATGACGAGGCCGCCTTCAAGATCGCCTGGCTGGTGCGCGAGGGGCTGGCCCGACAGGTCACCGGCGTGGCGCTGAAAGACGAGAGCGCAGACCGCGCGCCGCCTCGAATTGGCACAGCGTCGGAAAGATGACCGAAATCGGGGGCCCAGATCGCCGCATCTTGATTGGTTTGGCTATACTTCGCCTGCTTGCGGGTCGGGGTATTGACCTGCTAAACCCCTCACGGCGATTTTCCGCGTATTTTCAAAGGGCAAGCCTCCCCATTGGTATGGCGTTTTCAAGCCGTTCGCGGGGCGCAATAAGCTCACAGACCGAGCCGATTTAGGAACTGGACAAGGCATGCTCGAAAAGCACAGCGAAAGTGAGGTTCATGTCGACAAGGTCGAGCAGGGACCGGGGTCCTCCATTGCCTTCGGGCTGGAGCGCATCGGGCTGATCGCCGTCCGGGCCCCGATCGTCTCCTGCATCGTGCTGCTGGTGCTGATCGTCGGCGCCGTGTTCGGCATCTATCGGATTAAGATCGACGATTCGCTGTCGCAGCTATTCCGCTCCAATTCCCGCGAATTCCACCAATATGAAGAGGTGACGAAGAAGTTCCCGGCCGAGGAATTCGACGTCCTTGTCGTGATCGAGGGCAAGACCCTCCTGGCCCGAAACAATCTGGAGAAGCTGCGCGACTTCGTCACCGACCTGCAACTGGTCGAGGGTACGCGCGGGCTGGTCTCGCTCTTCTCCGCGCGTCAGGCGCCGGCGCCGGGCAAGCTGCCGGCGGCGCTGTTCCCGGGCGAGCTGCCCGAGGGCGCGGCCTATGACAAGTTCATCGAAACTGTCAAATCCAACGAGATCATCCGCGGCAAGCTGTTGTCGGAGGACGGCACGCTCGCGCTGATCGTGCTCTCGCTGGATCCGGAGGTGGTCGCCTCCAACAAGCTGACCAAGACCGTCGGCGACATCCGCGCACTGACGAAAGAGGACCTCAGCGACACCGGCCTCAACGTGCAGCTCTCGGGCGTGCCGGTGATGCAGCTCGAGATCCGCAACGCGGTCGAACGCGACGGCCTGACCTACAACATCCTCGGCATTCTCGCCGGCTGCGTCATCGCCATCATCTTCTTCCGAAAAATCTCTTTCATGGTGGCGGCGGCATTCCCGCCGATGATCGCGATCCTGCTGGCGCTGGGCGCGCTCGGCTGGGCCAATTTCAATCTCAACATGTTCCTGAACGTGATGACGCCGCTCATCATGGTCATCAGCTTCTCGGATTCGATGCAGCTCACCTTCGCCGCGCGCGACCGGCTGATCGCGGGCCAGGACAAGTTCACCGCGTTCAAGAACGCGGTGCTGGTGGTTGGACCTGCATGCGTGCTGACGCACGGCACCGCCGGCATTTCCTTCATCGCGCTGCAGTTCTCCGACTCCGATTTGATCCGCAAGTTCGGCGAGGCGGGCCTGGCCGCTACCATCATCGCGCTGGTCGCGGTGCTGTCGCTGGTGCCGGTGTTCGGCGTGCTGTTGGTGCGCAACGAGAACGTCTTTGCGACCAAGTTCCAGAGCGCGGACGCCGGTGTCCAGGCGCTGCGCAATTTCTGCTACTGGATCGCGGTGCGCATGGTGGGCCGGCCCGGCCTGTTCAGTCTGATCGCGCTGCTATTCGTCGCCGGCCTCGGCGTGATCTACGCCAATCTGGAGCCGCGCTACCGGCTCGCCGACCAGGTACCAGACAAGCGCCAGGCGGTGGCCGCCAGCGACCGGCTCGACGCCAAGCTCACCGGCGCCAATCCGGTCAACGTGCTGATTCAATTCCCCAAAGGTGAATCGCTCTATTCGCCGGAGACGCTGCAGACGATTGCGGACGTGCATGCGATCGTGGAAAAGACGGCCGGTGTCGGCAACGTCTGGTCGGTCGAAACTCTGCGCCGCTGGCTTGCGGAAAAGGCCGGCAGCGCCGACGTCGCGACGCTGAAGGAATATGTGAACCTCATCCCCGAGCATCTGGTGCGCCGCTTCATCGATGCGGAGCAGGACGCCGTCGTGGTCGCAGGCCGCGTGCCGGACAAGGATTCTAGCCAGCTCCTGCCGATCGTCGAAAAGCTCGACACCGAGCTCGACGCGGTGCGCAAGAAGCATCCCGGCTACGAGGTGGCGGTGACGGGTCTCGCCGCCATCGCGGCGCGCAACTCGGCCGGCATGATCGAGAAGCTGAATCGCGGGCTCACCGTGGAGTTCGCGCTGGTCGCGATCTTCATCGGCCTTGCCTTCCGCTCCTGGGTGGTGATGTTCGCCTGCATCCTGCCGGGCATCTTCCCGGTGGTGATGTCGGGCACGGTGCTGTGGGCGATGGGCGAGGGGCTGCAATTCGCCAGCGTCGTCGCGCTCACCGTCTCGTTCGGCCTGGGGCTGAGTGCGACCATCCACTTCCTCAACCGCCTCAGGCTGGAGAGCAAGCCGAGTGTCGGCTCGGGGCTCGCAGTCGAGCGCGCAACCGTGCTGGTCGGCCCGGCGCTGATCCTCACCACTGTGGTGCTGGCCTGCGGCCTCGTCGTTACCGTGTTTTCCGACCTGCCGTCGCTGCGGCTGTTCGGCTGGCTCAGCGCCTTCTCGATGGTCATGGCGCTGGTCGCCGACCTCTTCATCCTGCGGCCGACGGCGATGTGGTTGATCAACCTGCACGCCAAGCTGCAGGGTGCGGACAAGCGTGCGATCTGAATCGATCGCGACGGGCGATCATACATCAAGACAAGAAAAACCCCTGGCTCGCGAAAGCCAGGGGTTTGTTTTGATCTGAGGCGTTGGCGCGCGAAGCGCGTCAGCTCTTCGTCATCGTGATGTTGACGCCGCGGATCTCGCCCTTAGAGGAGATCTGCACCGTCTGCTTGGTGCCGTTGGTGCGCAGCGACAGGTTGGCGGCAAAGCCGTTGGCCTCGACGAACACCTCGATCTGGCCGCCGCCGGCCGTGCCTTGCAGGTTGCCGAAGATGTTGCGGCTGGCCTCGCTCCAATTGCCGGAGATGCGCTCGCCCTGGCTCGTCACGTCGCTGGTGAGGTCGAACTTGTAGCTATCGCTGGCGCAGTGCAGGGCCTGCTTCAGGTTGAGGCCGCTGCCCGCAACCTTGTAGTCCGCCTTGCAGCGGATGCGCTCGGTGGAGCCGTCGGACAACGACACCGTGCCGGTGCCCGTCCACGCCCCGTCGAAGCCGGCAAACGGTCCGGACGATTGTGCATGGCCTGCCGTGACCGAGAAGAGCAGCGTAGCGCCAATTCCGACCGCCTTGATCGCCAGTCCAGATCGCCCAAAGAATCTCATCTTAAATATCCCGTTTTGGAACGGCGTCCGCTCAAGCACGGGACGTCTCGCCACATCGAAGGTTTAGTGTTCCGAGCCGGTGTCAGGTTCAAAGCCTGACCGGCGGCGACGCCGGCATCGCCAAGCGCGCCCGCCGTGATCGGTATCGAGATTTCCAGTGTTTCGCGGTGTTTCTGGTGGGGAAAGACGTCGACGACAGATGCAGGTCTGCAACAGCCGCCGGCAAAACGCGGGGTGCCAGAATTATGACGTAGTATCAACCCCTTACATCTGCCAAGGAAGGCCCAGGGAAGACCCGATCTGGTCGGAGCGGCGCCAATTTGGCCGCATTTGCCAGCGCTTGTGCCTTCTCCGATGTCGCAGTCTCCGCGGCAACTCGCCACCAGAACAATCCGTTCCCGCCGTCTGCCCTGTGCTGTCCGGGATCGGTGCGATTCTGCCGTCAGAATGAAGGAATACAATGCGTAAGCTTCTTGTCGCTCTCACCCTGCTGTCGGCATCCCTTTCCACGGCGGCGTTCGCCCAGCAAGGCCGCGGCACGGATTCCGAGCAGAAGGCCTGCACGCGCGATGTGCAGAAGTTCTGCCGTCCGGTCATCGATCAGGGCGATTTCACCGTCCTGGCCTGCCTCAAGGAGAACCGGGCCAAGATCTCGCAGGCCTGCGATCAGGTCCTGAAGAACCACAACCAATAAAGTTCGGCCGCTGGCCCACAAAAGGCGGCCCCGGGGCTGCCTTTTCGAGCCCGATCCGCAAGGGCAGCCATCGCGAGACAGGATTGGTTTTGTTGCCGTATTCCCCTATATGGGGGCCGCGGCGGCATCGCTGGCGCGAGCGAAAAAAGCCTTCTGTCCAAACGATTGTTGATCAGCCCTCGATGACCTCTGCGAACGAATTGCGATCCGGCAAGGGTGACCGCGACGAGAATTTTCCCGTCGCGTCCTGGATCATTCATCGGCGTCATCGCACCCTGATCTTGGCGTACTACAATTTCGTCCGGACCGCCGACGACATCGCCGACCATGCGACGCTGCCGGCCGACGAGAAGCTGGCCTATCTTGACCTGCTCGAAACGGAACTGCTCGGTAAGGGCGATACCCAGGCCGAGGCCGTCGGCCTGCGGCGTGCGCTGGCCGAACGCGGCATGGCGCCGCGCCATGCGCTCGACGTGCTGATCGCGTTCCGCATGGACGTGACCAAGCTTCGCTACGAGACCTGGGACGAGGTCATTCACTATTGCCGCTATTCGGCGATGCCGGTCGGCCGCTTCATGCTCGACGTCCATGGCGAGAGCACCTCGACCTGGGCCGCATCGGACGCGCTTTGCGCGGCGCTCCAGATCAACAACCATCTCCAGGATTGCGGCAAGGATTTTCGCGAGCTCAATCGCGTCTATCTGCCGCGCGATGCGCTGGCCGCGAGCGGCGCCTCGGTCGAGCAGCTCGCCCTGACGCAGTCGCCGCCGGCAATGCTGGCCTGCCTGCAGGCGCTCGCTGTGCGCAACGAAACGCTTCTCAACCAGAGTAAGTCGCTCAGCGCAGAGGTGAGGGACTTCCGCCTCGGCGTCGACATCTCCGTCATCCAGGCCTATGCCGACCGCATCGTGCGCCTGCTCAAGGTGCGCGATCCCCTGAGTGAGCGGGTGCACCTGAACAAGCTCGAGCTCCTCACCTTCAGCCTTGCCGGCATGATCGGCGAAGTCGGCCGCCGCGCGATCGGGCGCAGGGCCATGACCAAACCGGGGACTGCTCATGACGCTTGAGGCGGCCTCGCCCGGCGCCAATTATGGCTCGACCGCATCCGGCAGCTCCTTCTACGCTGCGATGCGCATCCTGCCGCGCGACCAGCGCGAGGCAATGTTCCAGATCTACAGCTTCTGCCGTCAGGTCGACGATATCGCCGATTCCGACGGCCCGCGCGGGGAGCGGCTCGCCGCGCTCCAGCAGTGGCGAGGCGACATCGACGCGCTCTATCGGGGCCATCCGACGGAGCGCCTGAAAGACTACGTCGCTTCGGTGAAGAGGTTCGGGCTGAAGCGCGAGGATTTTCTTGCCATCGTCGACGGCATGGAGATGGACGTCCCGCAGGACATCCGCGCGCCCGACATGGCGACGCTGGACCTGTATTGCGATCGTGTCGCGAGCGCCGTGGGGCGGCTGTCGGTGCGGGTGTTCGGCTTGCCCGAGGAAGACGGCATCCTGCTCGCCCATCACCTCGGCCGCGCGCTCCAGCTCACCAACATCCTGCGCGACATCGACGAGGACGCGACGCTCGGGCGGCTCTACCTGCCGCGCGAAGCCCTGCTGCATGCGGGCATCACCTCAAGCGATCCGGACCACGTGATCGCCGAGCGCGCACTGCCGAAGGTTTGCCTGCCGCTGGCGCAGCGCGCGAAGGCGCATTTCGAGACATCGGACGAGATCATGAACCGCAACCGGCGCCGCGCGGTGCGCGCGCCGCGGATCATGTCGAAATACTATCACGCCATTCTAGACCTCCTGATCGCGCGCGGGTTCAACGCGCCGCGCGAGCCCGTGCGTGTGTCGAAGATCACACGCATTGCCATCCTGCTCCGTTACGCTTTTCTCTGATGCAAAACACAGCTCATATCATCGGCGCTGGAATTTCCGGCCTCTCCGCCGCTGTGCGGCTCGCCAATGCCGGCTTCAATGTCGCCGTGCACGAGGCGACGCACCAGGCCGGCGGGCGCTGCCGCTCCTATTTCGACGGCGCAACCAACCTCACCATCGACAACGGCAATCATTTGCTGCTGTCGGGCAACAGTCACGCGCGCGCCTATGCGCGTTCGATCGGCACCGAGGCGGGCCTGGTCGGGCCGGAGCGAGCGCAGTTTCCCTTCGTCGATATCGCGACCGGGCAGCGCTGGCAGATCGATCTCGGTGACGGCCGTCTGCCGACCTGGGTGCTCGACGAAAGCCGCCGCGTTCCCGACACCGGGCTCACCGATTATCTGAAGCTTGCGCCGCTGATCTGGGCTTCGGAGCAGACGCTGGTCGGCAACTCCATTCCCTGCGAGGGCGTGCTTTATCAGCGCCTGGTGCAGCCGCTGCTGCTCGCAGCCCTCAACGTCGATCCGCCCGAGGGCTCGGCCGGACTTGCCGGTGCGATCGTGCGCGAGACCTTGCTCGCCGGCGGGCAGGCCTGCCGTCCGCTGATCGCGCGCGACGGCCTCAGTGCCGTGCTGATCGAGCCGGCCGTGACATTCTTGACCGAGCGCGGACACGCTGTGCAACTCGGTCACGAGCTGCGTTCCTTCGCGACCAACGACGGCAAGGTCGGCGCGCTGAATTTCGGCGGCGAGGATGTGATCCAGCTCAGCGACGGCGACGTCGTCGTGATGGCGGTGCCGCCGCGCGCAGCCTCCGGCCTGCTGCCGGGCATCAAGACGCCCACCGAATTCCGCGCCATCGTCAACGCCCATTTCCGCATTGAGCCGCCGCCGGGTTCAGCTCCGATCCTGGGTGTGATCGGCGGAACCGTCGAGTGGCTGTTCGCATTCCCCAACCGGCTCTCCGTGACCATCAGCAATGGCGATCGTCTGGTCGACATGCCGCGCGAGGACCTCGCGCAGGCGATCTGGAACGATGTCTGCAAGGCCGGCAGCCTTTCCGGCGAGCTCTCGCTTCAATTGCCTCCCTGGCAGATCGTGCGCGAACGCCGCGCCACATTTGCAGCGACCCCAGCGCAGAATTCCTTACGTCCCGGGCCGGTCACCGCGCTGAAAAACCTGTTTCTTGCCGGGGATTGGACTGCTACGGGATTGCCTGCAACCATCGAGGGATCGGTCCGATCCGGCGATCGGGCCGCCGATCTGGTTCTGGCCGCCAAAGGATCCTGAAAAGCGGCCCTGACGACATTTGTCCCGGCCAATTTCAAGGTAACTATCGGAGTAATCGAGCAAGATGGATTCCGTGAACGCGACCGCCCGCGAAGTCCAAAAATCCAGGATCTTGGAATCGAGCATTGCGTCGGCCACGCAAGGCGTCCTCGGCTTCCAGCAATCCGACGGTCATTGGGTGTTCGAGCTCGAGGCCGATTGCACGATCCCGGCCGAATATGTCCTGCTGCGCCACTATCTTGCCGAGCCGGTCGATGCGGTGCTGGAAGCCAAGATTGGCAACTACCTGCGCCGTGTCCAGGGCGCCCATGGTGGCTGGCCGCTGGTGCATGACGGCGAGTTCGACATGAGCGCCAGCGTGAAATCCTACTTCGCGCTGAAGATGATCGGTGATTCCATCGACGCGCCGCATATGGTGCGCGCGCGCGAGGCGATCCACGCCCGCGGCGGCGCCATCCACAGCAACGTCTTCACGCGCTTCATGCTGGCAATGTTCGGCGTCGTGACGTGGCGCGCGGTGCCGGTGCTGCCGATCGAGATCGTGCTGCTGCCGTTCTGGTCGCCGTTCCACATCAACAAGATCTCCTACTGGGCGCGCACCACCATGGTGCCGCTGATGGTGCTCGCTGCGCTCAAGCCGCGCGCGAAGAATCCGAAAGGCGTCGGCATCGACGAATTGTTCCTGCAGGATCCGCGCTCGATCGGGATGACCGCTAAGGCGCCGCACCAGAGCATGGCCTGGTTCGTGCTGTTCCGCGCGCTCGACGGCATCCTGCGCGTGGTCGAGCCGATGTTTCCGAACAGCCTGCGCAAGCGCGCCATCGATGCCGCACTCGCCTTCATCGAGGAGCGGCTTAACGGCGAGGAAGGCATGGGCGCGATCTATCCGCCGATGGCCAACATCGTCATGATGTACGATGCGCTCGGCAAGGACGAGAATTATCCGCCGCGCGCGGTCACGCGCCGGGGCATCGACAAGCTCCTCGTCATCCGCGAGGAGGAGGCCTATTGCCAGCCCTGCGTCTCGCCGGTGTGGGATACGACGTTGACGGCGCACGCGCTGCTCGAGGCCGGTAACGCAGAGGCCGTGCCGGCTGCCAAACGCGGCCTCGACTGGCTGATCCCGAAGCAGGAGCTCGAGGTCAAGGGCGACTGGGCCGTGAAGCGGCCCGACGTGCGCCCGGGCGGCTGGGCCTTCCAGTACAACAACGCCTATTATCCCGATCTCGACGACACCGCGGTGGTGGTGATGTCGATGGACCGCATGCGGCGCGAGCACGGCGCCACCGGCTACGATGCTGCGATCGATCGCGGCCGGGAATGGATCGAGGGGATGCAGAGCGACGACGGCGGCTGGGCTGCCTTCGACGTCAACAATCTCGAATATTATCTGAACAACATCCCGTTCTCCGACCACGGCGCGCTGCTCGATCCGCCGACCGAGGACGTCACCGCCCGCTGCATCTCGATGCTGGCCCAACTCGGCGAGACCGCGCAGACCAGCAAGCACGTGGCCGATGGGGTCGCCTACCTCAGGAAGACCCAGCATCCCGAGGGCTCCTGGTACGGCCGCTGGGGGATGAACTTCATCTACGGCACCTGGTCGGTGCTCTGCGCCCTGAACATGGCCGGCGTCCGCCACGACGACCCGATGATCCGGAAAGCCGCTGGCTGGCTGGCCTCGATCCAGAACGCGGACGGCGGCTGGGGCGAGGACGCCGTCAGCTACCGGCTCGACTACAAGGGATGGGAGGCGGCGCCCTCGACCGCCTCGCAAACGGCATGGGCCTTGCTTGCCTTGATGGCGGCAGGCGAGGTTGATCACCCGGCCGTCGCCCGCGGGGTGGAGTACCTGATTGCAACACAGAACGAAAAAGGACTGTGGGACGAGCAGCGGTATACGGCCACAGGCTTCCCCCGTGTATTCTATCTACGGTACCATGGGTACGCGAAGTTCTTCCCGCTGTGGGCGTTGGCGCGGTATCGGAACTTGCGGGACACCAACAGCAGGGTGGTAGGGGTCGGAATGTGACTTTGGGGACGGGGGACTATGTTACCGCGGGCAATGCCATTGATCCGCGGCCAATATTAATCGTGACTGGACTGGTTCAGGAGGCCCGCATCGCGGCAGGGCCCGGAATGGCTGTCATCTGCTCGTCCAGCAGCCCGACCCAGTTGCGGGCGCTCCTGACGGTGCTGGATCCCGAGTCGATTCGCGGCGTCATTTCCTTCGGCGTGGCCGGCGGGCTCGACCCGGCGCTGCGCTCCGGCGACGTCGTGGTGGCGACCGAGGTGCTGGCGGGCGATGCCCGCTGGGCCGCCGGGCTGTCGCTCGGCGACGACCTCATCGAGCGTCTGACGTCAGGACGCCGCCGCGTGGTGCGGCGCAGCCTCGCCGGCGCGGAAGAAGTGGTCACCGGCCGGTCCTGCAAGGCGGCGCTGCATTCGGAGACTGGAGCTGCAGCCGTCGACATGGAGAGCCACATCGCGGCCGCCTACGCCGCCGAGGCCGGGCTGCCCTTTGCCGCGGTCCGGGTCATCAGCGACCCCGCCCACCGCGCCCTGCCGGCGTTGGCCCGCGCCGCCATCAAGCCGAACGGCCAGATCGACCTTGTCGCCGTGCTGCGCGGCATCGTGCGCAATCCGGCCGCGCTGCATGCCCTGGTCTCGACCGGCCTCGACTTCAACCGCGCGCTGCGTAGCTTGCGCGGCTGCCGTGATTTCCTGATCGGCACCGAACTCGCCGACAGCGCGGAATTGGTGCCGGAGACGGTCTGAACGGCTTTATCGACTGACAGAAGAAAAGGCCCGGTCGCCAATGGCGATCGGGCCTTTTTCGTTCGTGCCGACTGCGGCCGCGCTTACGCGGCGGTCGAGGCCTTCTGGGCGGCCTTCTGCTGGGCGGCGAGAGCCTCGTCCTTGCGAATCTCCGACAGGCGCTTCTGCACTTCCGCCGAGAAGATGTACTGCGCCGGGCGCTGCTTGGACATGTCGATCTCCGGGGCCATGGGACCTGCGGTCCTGACGCCGCGCAGCGACACCCACATTGCCTTGAGCGGGTTGTTCAGCGCTGCGGTCGCCGCCGTCGGCTCGTAGCCGCAATGGGCCATGCAGTCGGCGCACTTCTCGTACTTGCCGGTGCCGTAGGTTTCCCAGTCGGTGGTGTCCATCAGCTCCTTGAAGGTCTTCGCATAGCCTTCGCCGAGCAGATAGCAGGGCTTCTGCCAGCCGAAGATGTTGCGGGCGGGCATCCCCCAGGGCGTGCACTCGTATTCCTGGTTGCCGGCGAGGAAGTCCAGGAACAGGCCGGAATGCATGAAGTTCCACTTCTTGCCCTTGCCCATCGCAAAGACGTCGCGGAATAGCTTCTTGGTCTTGGTGCGGTTGAGGAAGTGCTCCTGGTCGGGCGCACGCTCATAGGCGTAGCCCGGCGACATCGAGACGCCGACGCCGAGCTCGACGGTGAAGTCGAGGAATTTTGCGATCTCCTCGGCCGGATGACCGTCGAAGATGGTGGCGTTGACGTTGACGGTGAAGCCGCGCGCCTTGGCGGCCTTGATCGCGGAGACGGCGCGGTCGAACACGCCCTTCTGCGACACCGCCTTGTCGTGGTGGTCCCTCAGTCCGTCGAGATGCACGGAGAAGAACAGATAGGGCGAGGGCTCGAACAGATCGAGCTTCTTCTCCAGCAGCAGCGCGTTGGTGCAGAGCGAGACGAACTTCTTGCGCGCGACGAGGCCGCGCACGATCTCGCCGATCTCCTTGTGGATCAGCGGCTCGCCGCCGGGAATGGCGACCATCGGCGCACCGCACTCGTCGGCCGCATCCCAGCACTCCTGCGCCGTCATGCGGCGGTTGAGGATCGCATCCGGATAATCGATCTTGCCGCAGCCGACGCAGGCGAGGTTGCAGCGAAACAGCGGCTCAAGCATCAGCACGAGCGGATAGCGCTTGCGACCAAGCAGTTTCTGCTTGAGCAAATAGCCGCCGATACGCATTTCCTTGAAGAAGGGTATAGCCATTACAAGTTTCTTTCTGGGCTTGGAATTCGGGTAGGTCAGCTCGCAGCCAGTTCGGCCGGAAGCCGGAATTCGATGTTCTCCTCGCGGCCCGGGAGCACCGAGACCGTCACGGGTCCGATCCGCCGCAGAGCTTCAATCACGTCATCCACCAATACCTCAGGCGCCGATGCGCCGGCCGTGAGGCCGACGGTCCTGGCACCTTTCAACCACTCCGGATCGAGCTTGCTGCCGTCGGCGATCAGATAACTCGCGACGCCGGCCTCGGTGCCGATTTCGCGGAGCCGATTCGAGTTCGAGCTATTGGCGGCGCCCACCACCAAGATCACGTCGACCAGCTTGCTCAGGTCCCTTACCGCAGATTGGCGGTTCTGTGTCGCATAGCAGATATCCCGGATGTCAGGACCTTGAATATCTGTAAACCTGGCCTGGATGGCGCCGATAATGTCCCTGGTGTCGTCGACCGACAGGGTAGTCTGGGTGATGTAGGCCACTGGCGTATCTGCAGGCAGTGTCAGTGCCTTAACCTCGTCAACGCTCTGGACCAACAGCACCGGCCCCGGAACCTGGCCCATCGTGCCTTCGACTTCGGGATGGCCGGCATGGCCGATCAGGATCAGGGTGCGGCCCTTGGTGATGTAGCGCTTCCCCTGATTGTGAACTTTCGTGACCAGGGGGCAGGTGGCATTCAGCACCGGAAGGTCGCGCGCGGCGGCCTCTTCCTCGACGCTGCGGGCCACGCCATGGGCGCTGAACACGGTCACGGCCTTGGGCGGCACATCGGAGAGCTCCTCGACGAAGATCGCGCCTTTGTTCTTCAGGCTCTCGACAACGTATTTATTGTGCACGATCTCATGCCGCACGTAGACGGGCGGGCCGTACTTCTGCAGGGCCCGTTCCACGATCTCAATTGCACGCACCACGCCCGCGCAGAAACCGCGCGGTTGCGCCAGATAAACTTCCATTGGCTGCCCATCACGTAAGTTGCACCAATCAGCTCAATCGCCCCAGCGGCACTCCGATACTAACCAATCAGCTGCAATATCCGCACCATTGGTTCGCGTAGGCGGTAGCTGCCCACCTGCTTGGGGTTCCGAGCGTAGGAGGGCACAGCACTTTGTGTCAAAAAATCGGCAGCAAGGAAAGGTGCAAGCACGCGGGGTTCCATATCGGGCCCAGCTTGCGGTACTATAGTAGTCAAGCACCAGCCGAGCCATGGCGGCATTTGTGCTCCCCCTCCGTCACTTTCCCGCCTCAAGTCCCCGTCTATACCGACCACCCGCATGATTTTGCTTCGCTCTCCAAGCCGTTTACTTCGAACCTTGTTCCGGCGAGTGCCACTCAAAACAGCAATAGGTTTCGCCTGGGAACTCCGATAAACAGCGGGCGTTTCCGGCAAGCTGTTAACCGCAGAAAGAAAAGAAGTGCTGCAAAGCGTCGTCGTTGCCACCGTCAGGGCCTGCACCCGGTTTGCCTCCCTCGTCGTCGTCCTCGGGCTCCTGCTGGCGGTGGGAGCGGGCTACTACACGTCGCGGCACTTCGCCATCAACACCGACATCAATTCGCTGATTGCCCAGAATCTGGACTGGCGCCAGCGCGACCAGCAGTTCGACCGCTCCTTCGACCGGGATGCGACGATCACGGCTGTCGTCGAGGCCAGGACGCCGGAGATGGCGAGCGCCGCGGCGGATGCGCTCTTTGCCAAGCTGAAGGACGACAAGACCAACTTCCAGTCGGTGCAGCAGCTCGGCTCCGGTGAGTTCTTCGAGAAGAACGGCCTGTTGTTCCTGCCGACCGAGGAGGTCGGCAAGATGACCGGCCAGTTTGAATCCGCGGCGCCTCTGATCGAGATCATGGCCGGCGATCCCTCGATCCGCGGCCTGACCGGCGCGCTGGAAACGGGACTTGCCGGGGTCAAGCGCGGTCAGGTGAAGCTCGAAAACACCGAGCGGCCCTTCAATCTGATCGCGCAGACGGTCGAGACTGTGCTGAACAAGGGTAATGCCAGCTTCTCCTGGCGTGAGCTCGTCAGCGACGAGCCGCTGTCGGACTCGGATAAGCGCACCTTCATCGAGTTCAAGCCGATCCTCGACTACAACGCGCTGGAGCCCGGCAAGGACGCCACCGACGCGATCCGCAAGGCTGCGGCCGAGCTGAATTTCCCGACCAAATATCAGGCGCGTGTGCGGCTGACCGGCCCGGTGCCGATCGCCAATGAGGAATACGCCACCGTACAGGAGGGCGCCGTCGTCAACGGCATCGGCACCGTGCTCGTCGTGCTGCTCATCCTATGGCTGGCACTGCACTCGGCGAAGATCATCTTTGCGGTGTTCATCAATCTCTTCGTCGGCCTTGCGCTGACGACTGCCGCCGGCCTGATGATGGTCGGCTCGCTCAATTTGCTGTCGATCGCGTTCGCGGTGCTGTTCGTCGGGCTGGGGGTCGACTTCGGCATCCAGTACAGCGTCCGCTACCGCTCGGAGCGCTACAAGCACAACGATCTCACCGGCGCGCTGGTGCTGGCGGCGAAGCGCTCGGCGATACCATTGTCGCTCGCGGCGATGGCCACCGCGGCCGGGTTTCTCTGCTTCATCCCCACCGACTACAAGGGCATTGCCGAACTCGGCCAGATCGCGGGCGTCGGCATGCTGGTGGCCTTCATCTCCTCGATCACCGTACTGCCGGCGCTCTTGAAGCTTCTGAATCCGCCCGGCGAGCAGGAGCCGGTCGGCTACGCCTTCCTGGCGCCGCTCGATCATTTCCTGGAGAAGCATCGCGTGCTGATTGTCGGCGGCACGTTGCTGCTGGCGCTCGGCGGCCTGCCGTTGCTCTATTTTATGAAGTTCGACTTCAACCCCATGAACCTGCGGAACCCGAGGGCCGAGTCGATCGCGACTTTCCTCGACCTGCGCAACGATCCCAACACCGGCGCCAACGCCATCAACGTGATGACGACGTCTGAGGAGCAGGCCAAACAGGTCGAGGCGAAGCTGGAAAAGGTGCCGGAAGTGCTGCGGGTGATGTCGCTCAACAGCTTCGTGCCGGAGGACCAGCCGCCGAAGCTGAAGCTGCTCGCGCAGGGCGCCAAGGTGCTGAACCCCGCGCTCAATCCGGACCAGATCGACGCGGCGCCCTCGGACCAGGAGAATGTCGAGTCGCTGAAATCCGCCGTCGACAATCTGCGCAGGACCGCCGGCGACGCGAAGGGCCCCGGCGCAGTCGCTTCGCGGCGGCTTGCGGATGGGCTCGAGAAGCTCGCCAATGCAGATGAGGCCACGCGCAACAAGGCGCAGGACGTGTTCGTGACGCCGATGAAGATCGTGTTCGACCAGCTCCGGAACGCAATGCAGGCCGAACCGGTTACTCTAAAATCGCTGCCGCCTGATCTCGTCAGCGGCTGGAAGAGCAAGGACGGCGTCATCCGCGTCGAAGCACTGCCGAAGGGCGATCCCAACGACAACGACACGCTGCGTAAATTCGCGGCAGCCGTGCTCGCCGCCGAGCCGACCGCGATTGGCGGGCCGGTCTCGATCCTGAAATCCGGCGACACAGTGGTGAAGGCGTTCATCCACGCCGGCATCTACGCGCTGCTGGTGATCGGCTTGCTGTTGTGGATCACGCTGCGCCGGTTCGTCGATGTGCTGATGACGCTGGTGCCGCTTCTGGTTGCGGGCGCGGTGACACTCGAGATCTGCGTGTTGATCGGACTGCCGCTCAACTTCGCCAACATCGTCGCGTTCCCGTTGCTGCTCGGCGTCGGCGTCGCCTTCAAGATCTATTATGTCGTGGCCTGGCGCTCAGGCAGAACTAACCTGCTCCAGACCAGCCTGACGCGTGCGATCTTTTTCAGCGCGCTGACGACGGCGACCGCGTTCGGCAGCCTGTGGCTGTCGAGCCATCCCGGTACGTCCAGCATGGGCAAGCTGCTGGCGCTCTCGCTGGTGACGACGCTCGCCGCCGTGCTGCTGTTCCAGCCGGCCCTAATGGGCAAACCCCGCAATCTCAGGGAGTAGGCAGATGTCGCCGACGGCGTCGGCGACGCCCTTCTGACCCGGCTTGGCTGCAGCGGCGCTCTTCGGGGCTGCGGTGGCCGGCGTAGGTGCGGCGGCCGCCGTTCCTGCGGCTTTGGGTGCCGCGCCGGTGGTCTTCGGCGCGCCCTTGGCGGCAGTGTTGGCGGGGCTCGCAGGGATCGGGGGGCCGACCCGCGTCCAGGTCTCGCCGCCGCAGAGGAAGCCCATCACGCAGCCCTTGATCTCGAGTTGATCGGTACCGACGGGCGTGATGGTTGCGCTGTAGAGCTGGCCATCCTTTGCGTTGTAGACCTGTCCTTCCCACTGATCGACGCCGGGCTTCTTCTTCATGTCGATCAGGGTGGGCATGCCCAGCGTCGGCCTGTTCTTTTTTGACACATCGGGATTATTTTCGTCGCGCCCGCCGGGGGTTTTCTCCCAAGCGACCGCGCCCCACATGCTGCCATTGCACTGCGCGACACGGATGTTGGCGACATCATCGGCGACCCGCCAGTCGCCGGTAGGATCGGCTGCGAGCGCCGGGGTCAGGCAGCTGAAACCGGCAGCCAGTAATATTCCGGTGTAAATGGTCAAACGCATGAGTGTTCCTCGGCAGTGCAACATGGTCTAAAGCTGTGCTTGCGAAGATGGTCCGAAAAAGGGCAAAAGGCCGCACAGGCCCTTTTCCGTTTGCTGACCGTTTTCAGTTGACGAAGCGGCCCTCAATCGAAGTATGTAGCGGATGAACAGTCCAAATCCAGACATGTCTCAGCTGTTCGCGGACCGTCAGGCCCAGCGGAGCTCCCTGCATAACCGGTACCTGAACGAGCAGTTCGTTCGGGTCCTGAAGACGATCGGCTACGACGTCGGCTTCCAGAAGGGGCAGGGACAGTACCTCTACGATCGCGACGGCGCGCGCTATCTCGACCTGTTGTCCGGCTTTGGCGTGTTCGCGATCGGGCGCAATCATCCGGTCATGCGCGAGGCGCTCAAGAGCGTGCTCGATGCCGATCTGCCCAATCTGGTCCAGTTCGATGTCTCGGTGCTCGCCGGTGTGCTCGCCGAGCGGCTTTTGAAATACGTCCCCTATCTCGACAAGGCGTTCTTCGCCAATTCCGGCGCCGAATGTGTCGAGGCGGCGATCAAGTTCGCCCGCGGCGCCACCGGGCGCCCCGGGATCGTCTATTGTGCCCACGCCTATCACGGCCTGACCTATGGCGCGCTCTCGCTGACCGGCGATTCGAACTTCCGCGGCGGTTTCGAGCCGTTGCTGCCGGGCTGCAGCTCGGTCCCGTTCAACGATCTGGCCGCGCTCGAGAAGGCGCTGGCCTCGCGCGAAGTGGCCGCTTTCATCGTCGAGCCGATCCAGGGCAAGGGCGTCAACATGCCCTCCGACGAGTTCCTGCCGGGCGCGGCTGCGCTCTGCAAGAAATACGGCACGCTGTTTGTCGCCGACGAGATCCAGACCGGCATGGGCCGTACCGGCCGCTTCCTTGCGGTCGAGCACTGGAACGTCGAGCCCGACATGGTGCTGCTCTCGAAATCGCTGTCGGGCGGCCATGTGCCGGTCGGCGCGGTGCTGACGCGCAAGAGCATCTTCGACAAGATCTTCAACCAGATGGATCGTGCGGTGGTGCACGGCTCCACCTTCTCCAAGAACGACCTGGCAATGGCCGCGGGCATCGCCACGCTCGATGTCATGGAGTCCGAGAAGCTGATCGAGTCCGCCGCCAAGCGCGGCGCCGAGCTGCGGCTGGCCCTGACGCGCATGGTGCCCGGCTACGAGCTGATGAAGGAAGTGCGCGGCAAGGGCCTGATGATCGGCATCGAGTTCGGCCCGCCGAAATCGCTGCGCCTGAAGGCCTCGTGGAACGTGCTGGAGGCGGCCAACAAAGGCTTGTTCTGCCAGCTCATCACCGTGCCGCTGTTCAAGGATCACAAGATCCTGACCCAGGTTGCCGGTCACGGCAGCCATACCATCAAGCTGTTGCCGCCGCTCACGATCACCGAAGAAGACTGCAGCTGGATCGAGCGCGCCTTCGACGACGTCATCGCCGGCAGCCACAAGGTCCCCGGCGCGATCTGGTCGCTCGGCAAGACGCTAGTGGACAACGCGGTGAGAAGGTCGGCCTGATTTTTTGCCGGGTCTCTTCGACGATCGTCATTGCGAGCGTAGCGAAGCAATCCAGACTACCTCCAAAGAGACAGTCTGGATTGCTTCGTCGCAAGGGCTCCTCGCAATGACGGTAGAGGCTGCTACCCCTCTACATTCGCCTTCATCGCCGCCTCGAATTTGTCGACGAACTCGGCGAGTTCGTCAGTGCCGAGATCGCTGACGGCCCAGAAGTTCAGACCGCGATTGCCCCAGCGGCGGCAGTTGAAGCCCTGCATCGTCTGAGTCTTCGGCGGCCGGTGCTCGGTGCTGGCGGTCTGCGACACGAACAGGTTGATCACGTGTTGTCGCCGCCGGTAGACGACGGCGCCGATGGCGCGCGCGTCGATATAGTCGAGCCGGCCGCCGACCAGCGTAAAACCCTGCGCGGCGAGATCGATCACGGGCGGGGCGACGTCGAGCTTGCCGTTGAACCACGGCTTGACGGTGTGCTGGTCGGTCGAGATCACGTCCGTAAGGTGGCCGGCCTGAAGCGAGCGCAGATGGGCAGAGACGACTTCCGAGAGGATGCGCTGCTGGTCGTCCTGGCGCAGCACGACGGCGACGACGCCGGAGGCGGCGAGCGCTGAGACCGCCGAGCCCATGGCAAATCCGCGCAGCACGGAGCGGCGCGTCGGCTGCCGCTGCGGTTGCGGGATCGACGCCTCGATCCGGGCGCGCAAGTTTGCCGGCGCAGTGTAGCGCAGGCTGGTGTCGGCGAGCACGCGTTGCATCTCGCGTTGTGCCGCAAGCTCCGCGGCGCAGGCCGGGCAGCTTGCGATATGCGCCTCGACCTCGCGCGCATGGCCGGCATCGAGCTCGTTGTCGAGCAGCGCGTGAAGCAGGATCTTTGCTTCGTCGCAGGTCATTTCGAGTGCTCCTCTTCCGCCATCCAGGCCGCGCGCAGCATGGCGCGGGCGCGTGCGAGGCGGGACATCACGGTGCCGACAGGCGCGCCGACGGCTTCGGCGATTTCACGATAGGACAGATTGCTGATCTCGCGCAGCACGAAGGTTTCCTTGAACGGTTCGGCAAGCGCATCGATCAGCTTGCGAACGGCGCCGGCGTCGCGGCTGCGCAGCACTTCCGTCTCCGGGCTCGCCTCGGTCTCTTGCCATATTGGCGTCTGCTCGGCGACTTCAGGCGTATCCTCGATCGCGGTATGCGAATGTGCGCGCCTTGCGTATTCTGCGTTGCAGACGTTGCGCAGGATTGCGAACAGCCAGGGCTTCATTGCCGGCCCGCGATAGCTGTCAAAGTGCTTCAGCGCGCGCAGATAGCATTCCTGTACGGCGTCCTCGGCGTCGGAGGCATCGCGCAACAGATAGCGCGCGAGCGTGTAGACGTCGTCAAGATAAGGCAGCGCCGCCTCGCGGAAGCGCTGCGCCTTCTGCAGATCGTCGGTGACGGGCATCGCCTCTCGCTTTGCCTCTTGTTTTGCTTGCTGCTTCGTTTCGTCCCTATGCGTGACTGAAAGCGCACGAACCCGGCCGGCGTGGGACCCCCGGCCGGGCAGGACGTTGATGCCTTGGTTCGAGATGTTACTCAACCTTGATCATCCCCGTCATGTGCGGGTGCAACGAACAAAAATATTTGTAGTCGCCCGCATTGGTGAAGGTGAAGGAGAACTTGTCGTCAGTGTCCAGGGTCTTGGACCTGAACTTGCCGGCCGACACAATGGTGTGGGGAATGTCGTCCCGGTTGGTCCAGGTTACGGTGGTGCCGAGCTTGATCTTGAGCTCGGCCGGCTGGAAGACGAAATTGTCGATATGCACTTCCATGTTGTCGTCGGCGCGGGCGCTTGTGACGGGCAGCAGGATGGCCGCGGCCACGGCGACAGCGAAGTCGCGGCGATTGAGTGTCTTCATTGTCAGCTCCCGTTCAGCCCGGGATCAACCCTGGAGCGGCGTGTCGATGATGGCGAGCCGCTGCTCGTTCTGCTTGAAGTTGATGCTGGCAACCCCGAGCATCGCGCGCAGTTTTGCGTCCTCGACCTTCATCGGTCCGGGCGAGGGAGCGGCTCCCGGCGCCGGCTGCGGGAAGGCGGTGGAGCGCGCGGTGTGGAAGGTGACGTTGCCCTCGACCTTCTGCATCACCTGGTGGATGTGGCCGTTCAGCACAGTGACCGAGCCAAAACCCTTGACGTATTCGAGCGCGCGGCCACCGTCCTCGGTGCCCCAGCCCCATTCGGGGTAAACGGTCCAGAGCGGGATGTGCGCGAACAGCACGATCGGCGTCGACTTCGACTTGCCGCGGAGATCGTCCTCGAGCCAGGCGAGTTGCTCGGCGCCAAGATTGCCGAGCCCCCCTGCTTTGAGGTCGACGACGTTGACGAGGCCGATGAAGTGCACGCCGCCGGCGTCGAACGAATACCAGCCCTGGCCCTTGGTGCCGCGGCCGTAGCGCTCGCGGTAGAACTTCACTTCCTCATCGAGGAAATCATGCTCGCCTGGCACGTAGTGCACGTCCAGCTTGCTCTGCGAGATGATGCGCTCGGCATTGTCGAACTCGGCGGCCTTCGATAGATGGGTGATATCGCCGGTGTGGATCATGAACGACGGCTTGGCCGGCATCGCGTTGATCTTGTTGATGGCTTCCTCCAGCGTGCCCAGCGCATTGGGATTGGCCGGCTTGTCGAAGCCGACATGACTGTCGCTGATCTGCAGGAAGGTCATGCCGGGCGCGGCCGCGGCCTGCGCGGAATCGATGATGCCGAGCGAGCGTGGCACGCCGCCCGTGATGGTCCACAGCACGCCGGTACCCGCCCAGGTCATGCATTCCAGCACCTTGCGGCGGCTGACGCCGTCGTCCCTGTGATCGTGTCCGCTCATTGCGCATCTCCTCGCGCCCGGAATTGGGCTTCGGGGAGGTGATTGGAGGAGGGGCGGGTTTATTCGTGGGGGACGATGACGTTTTCGTGAGGTGACGAGTATCGTAGCCCGTATGAAGCGGAATGCGGGACCCGGCAATCCCCGGATTTCGCTGCGAGGCTGGGCAAGAATTCGGTTTGCCCTTTGTACCGGGCTTTATTGGAAGACCGGGTGAATTTTAGCTCGGAGATGCGGCGTGAGGGTTTGTAGCGTGCTGACAATGGCTTTGAGGAGTGTCGGCAGTAACAGCGCCCAGTTTGCGGCGCGTTCGGCCAGATAGGACATGAGGCCGTCGAAGCCGAGGATGTTGAGCACGCGGGTGAGGTTGTAGCAGAGCGCCATCAGGCTCCATTCGCCGCGCACCTTGTCGAAGCCGCGGACGAGGAAGTGGCGGTAGCCGGCGCGGCATTTGAGGGTACCGAAGGGGTGTTCGGCGAGTTCGGCCCGGCGGCGCATTCGGCCGTCGGCGTCCTGCATCCGCGCGCGATGCCGTTCCAGCACGGCTTCATGCTCCCAGCGCCGGACGGTGCGCGTCGAGCGCCTTCCAATTGTCCCGGCGGAAATTGGCAATGGTGCGATAGCCCGGCACCAATTGCTTCATCAGCCAGATCAGTTCGAGGTTGCGCCCGGCCTCGCGCTCGAGCGCCCGCGAGGAGCGGATCCGGTTGGTGTAGCCATAAAGATAGAGCTTCAGCAGATCGGCGGGATCGTAAGGCGGTTGTCCTGCCCCGCCGCCTGACCCGGCATGGCCGAAGCCAAGCCGCTCAAGATCCAGCGTGGCAACAAACGCCTCGATCGCGCGAACAGGGTTGTCGCCACCCACATAATCCTCCACCCGCGCAGGCAGAAGGCTCACCTGATCCCGGCTAACCCCGGTCTTGAACATGCGATTCGCCATGCCGAATCGTACACTGCTTCGAGCTAACGGCCAGATTCTTGCCCAGTCTCTGCGCTCCATCCAGGCTACGCAGTTACTTCGCATCCTCCAGGATCATAGTCGCGCCCTTCTCGGCGATCATTGCGGTCGGCGTGTTGGTGTTGCCCGAGGTGATGGTCGGCATGATCGAGGCGTCGATGACGCGCAAGCCACCGAGGCCGTAGAAGCGCAGGCGCTCGTCGACGACGGCCATGGGATCGTTGGCCGTCCCCATCTTCGCGGTGCCGACCGGGTGAAAGATGGTGGTGCCGATATCGCCGGCGGCCTTGGCGAGCGAGGCATCGTCGTCGCCGACGGAGGGGCCGGGCAGATATTCGCTCGGGCGGTATTTGGCCAGCGCCTTCTGCTGCATCAGGCGGCGCGTGGTGCGAATGGCGTCGGCGGCGACCTGGCGGTCGTCATCCGTCGACAGATAATTCGGCGCGATGATCGGCTTCTCGTCCGGCGCGGCCGAACGCAGGCGCACGCTGCCGCGCGAGGTCGGCTGCAAATTGCAGGCGCTGACCGTGATCGCGGGGAAGCGGTGCAGGGGATCGCCGAACTTGTCGAGCGACAGCGGCTGTACGTGGAACTGAATGTTGGCGCGCGCGCGCGTTGCATCCGAGCGCGTGAAGATGCCGAGCTGGGAGGGCGCCATGGTCAGCGGGCCGCGTCGGCGGAAGGCGTAATCGAGTCCCATCAAGCCGCGGCGGACCAGGTTGTAATAGGTCTCGTTCAGCGTGCGCACGCCCTCGACCTTGTAGATCGCGCGTTGCTGGAGATGATCTTGGAGATTGCGGCCAACGCCGGGCTTGTCCATCACGATATCGACGCCGAGCGGCGAGAGCCAGTCGGCAGGCCCGATGCCGGAGCGATGCAGCACTTGCACCGAGCCGATCGCGCCTGCCGAGAGGATCACCTCGCGCCTGGCGCGTGCCTCGATGATCTCGCCGTTCTGGATGAAGCGGACGCCGACGGCGCGGCCCTGCTCGATGATCAGGCGGTCGACCAGCACGTGCTTCTCAAGGCGCAGATTGGGG
The DNA here is from genome assembly GCF_023074015.1 of Bradyrhizobium sp. 142. Classification (NCBI taxonomy): domain Bacteria; kingdom Pseudomonadati; phylum Pseudomonadota; class Alphaproteobacteria; order Hyphomicrobiales; family Nitrobacteraceae; genus Bradyrhizobium; species Bradyrhizobium sp. 142. The sequence goes on along the minus strand of NZ_JADPKQ010000113.1, from coordinate 11,501 downwards.
CGGTTCAGCGCGGGCTTGAGAAAGCCGCGTGCCGCCGACCAGCGCCGGCCGCGCTTCTGGTTGACGTGGAAATAGCTGGTGCCCTCGTTGTCGCCGGTGTTGAAATCCGGGATGCGCCTGATCCCCATCTCCTCGGCGGCATCGCCCACCGCATCGAGAACGGCCCATGACAGCCGCGGCGCCTCGATGCGCCAGCCGCCGCCCGCGCCGTGATGCTCGCTTGCGCCGAGGAAGTGATCCTCGAGCCGCTTGAACAGCGGCAGCACGTCGTCATAGCCCCAGCCGGTCATGCCGAGCTGGCGCCAATGATCGTAATCGGCGGCCTGTCCGCGCATCGAGATCATGGCGTTGATCGCCGAAGAGCCGCCGATCACCTTGCCGCGGGGATAGGCAAGCGAACGGCCGTTGAGGCCCGGTTCGGCCTCGGTCTTGAACATCCAGTCCGAGCGCGGATTACCGATGGCGAAGAGATAGCCGACGGGAATGTGGAACCAGATCCAGTTGTCGTCGCCGCCGGCCTCCAGGATCAGCACGCGGTTTTTTGGATCGGCCGACAGTCGGTTGGCGACGATGCAGCCGGCCGTGCCGGCTCCGACAACGATGTAGTCAAATTCACCTTCGAGCCGCCTTGGCATTCTGCTTCCACCCGGATGATCGCTTAACGTTCCGCCCTAATAGGCAGACGCAGCGGACCGGTACAAGCCCGGCCATGCCGGGCGGGCAGGGCCAGACCTCCTTCCGCGGCCGTTGGGTGGACTGGCGCTTGCATGGTAGACAGTTCTGTATTTCCAACAAAGCTTGAGACCCATCCATGCCCATCGTGAACCGCGTCGCCGACCTTCAACCCGATATCCAGACCTGGCGGCGGGACATCCATCAGCACCCCGAGCTCCTGTATGACGTCCACCGCACCGCAGCATTCGTTGCGGACCGCTTGCGTGAGTTCGGCTGCGATGAAGTCGTGACGGGCCTCGGCCAGACTGGCGTGGTCGGCGTGATCAAGGGCAACAAGCCGGCCGGCGAGGGGCTCAAGGCGATCGGCTTGCGCGCCGACATGGACGCGCTGCCGGTCGAGGAGCAGACCAACCTGCCTTACGCCTCCAGGATTCCCGGCAAGATGCACGCCTGCGGTCATGACGGCCACACCGCGATGCTGCTCGGCGCCGCGCGCTACCTGGCCGAGACCCGCAATTTCGCCGGCCATGCGGTGGTGATCTTTCAGCCGGCCGAGGAGGGCGGCGCCGGCGGTGCGGCCATGGTCAAGGACGGGCTAATGGAGCGCTTCGGCATCGAGCAGGTCTACGGCATGCACAATGGCCCCGGCATTCCGGTCGGCTCGTTCGCGATCCGGCCGGGTCCGATCATGGCGGCGACCGACGAGGTCGACATCAAGATCGAGGGCCTCGGCGGCCACGCCGCGCGTCCGCACAAATGCATCGATTCCGTCCTGGTCGGCGCGCAACTGATCACCGCGTTGCAGTCGATCGTTGCACGCAGCGTCGATCCGCTGGAATCGGCCGTTATCTCGATCTGCGAGTTCCACGCCGGCAACGCCCGCAATGTCATTCCTCAGTCCGCGGAGCTGAAGGGCACCATCCGGACGCTGACGCCGGAGGTGCGCAAGCTCGTCGAGAAGCGCGTCCGCGAAGTGGTGGCGGGCGTGGCCCAGATCACCGGTGCCACGATCGACCTGCACTACAAGCGCAATTACCCTGTCGTGAACAATCATGCCGCGGAGACCGAGGTGGCGCGGCGCATCGCCCAGCAGGTCGCGGGCGAAGCCAACGTGCTCGATATGGCGCCGCTGATGGGCGGGGAGGATTTTTCCTACATGCTGGAAGCGCGGCCTGGCGCCTTCATCTTCTGCGGCAACGGCGACAGCGCCGGCCTGCATCATCCCGCCTACAATTTCAACGACGAGGCGATCGTCTTTGGCACATCCTACTGGGTCAAGCTGGTCGAGGAATCGCTCGCGGCGTCATAAGCCCGGGACGCTGAACCACAAGGAAAAGGGCCCGTCCATCGCACGGGCCCTTTGTCTTTTGAGGACGTGATCTCTCAGAAGATCCGCGAAAAGATCCCGTAGAGCGTGGCCGACAATGCGATGGCGCAGGGCAGCGTCAGTACCCAGGCCATCAGCAGGTTGCGGATCGTCGACCATTGCAGGCCGGAGCCGTTCGCCGCCATGGTACCGGCAACGCCGGACGACAGCACATGCGTCGTCGAGACCGGCAGGCCAAACACATCGGCGGCTCCGATCGTTGCGACGGCGACGAGCTCGGCCGAGGCGCCTTGCGCATAGGTGAGATGGGTCTTGCCGATCTTCTCGCCGACTGTGACCACGATGCGTTTCCAGCCGATCATGGTGCCGAGGCCGAGCGCGATCGCCACCGCGATCTTTACCCAGGTCGGGATGAACTTCGTGGCAGCATCGAGCGAGCCCTTATAGGCGTTCAGGGTGGCGATCTCCTCCTTGTTGAGATCGTTTTCCTTGTCCTTCATCAGGAAGCGGATCGCTTCCGAGGTCAGGTACATGTCGTTGCGGGTGTTGCCGACGGCTTCCGCCGGCACCTTGGTCAGTGAGCCGTACCTGGCGACCTGATCGCCGACGTCCTTCACCAGCGCGGCGAGCGAGGGATAGGTGCCCTCGTTGATGTGGTGCAGCGCGATGTACTGCGTCACCGCTGGACGGGGATCGCCGATGATGCTGTGGCCGGCGCCCTTCGCCGCGATCACCCTGGAGGCGGCATCGGAGGTCTTCTGGAACTGGACGACTTGCGATTCCGGCAGTGCGCGGTTGAGCGCATAGGCCGTCGGTACAGTGCCGATCAGGATCAGCATGATCAGGCCCATGCCCTTCTGGCCGTCGTTGGAGCCGTGCGCAAAGCTGACGCCGGTGCAGGTCGCGATCAGCAGACCGCGGATCCAGAGCGGCGGCGCCTTGTTGCCTTCGGGTGCAGCATAGAGCGCCGGGTTGCGCACGATGAACTTGAGCGCCAGCAACAGCAGGGCGGCGCAGATGAAGCCGACCAGCGGCGACAGCAACAGCGCATAGCCGATCTCGGTCGCCTTGCTCCAGTCCACGCCCGAGGTGCCGTCGCGGCCGCGCATGACCGCGTTGGCGATACCGACGCCAATGATCGAGCCGATCAGTGTGTGCGAGCAGGAGGCCGGCAGGCCGAAGGACCAGGTGCCGAGATTCCACAGGATTGCGGCGATCAGCAGCGCGAACACCATCGCGAAGCCGGCGCTGGAGCCGACCTGGAGGATCAGCTCCACTGGCAGCAGCGAGACGATGCCGAAGGCGACCGCACCGGAGGACATGAGCACGCCGAGGAAGTTGAAGAAGCCGGACCACATCACGGCGACTTCGGCCGGCAGCGAATGGGTGTAGATCACGGTTGCCACCGCATTGGCGGTGTCGTGAAAGCCGTTGACGAACTCGAAGCCGAGCGCAATCAGGAGCGCGACGAACAGCAGGATATAGGGCAGGTAGGTCGTCACGCGCGCGCCGGTCGCGTTGACGTCGACATAGATGCTGTAGGCGACGAACAGCAGGCCTGTGGCGAGGATGCCGAAGAACAGGATCATCGTCAGCGGGTTGAAGCCCTTGTCGAGATTTGGCCGCGACGCCGGCTGGATCGGCGCGGGATCGGCTACCGCGCGGTCGAATGCAACATCGGTCATGTCTGGACGCCCTTAACTTTCAAGTAAGGGTATTGTCCGCGATGGATTTGAAGGCTGGATGACAACCGAGGCGTGAAAGCCGCTTTCTTGCCAGTATTTAGGCGGCCCGCGCGGCTTTCTTCTGCAAATCGGCGGCGATCTTCAAATCTTCGACAAAGCGCCGATATTCCAACGCCTTGGCTTCCGGATCTGGTAGCCGCAGCAGGTAGGACGGATGCACCGTCACCAGCGCCTTGTGGCCGTCGGGAAGCTCGATCAGCCGGCCGCGGTTCTTGCCGATCGGGGTGATCTTGCCGAACACGCTTTGCGCGGCGGTCGCGCCCATCGCCACGACGAGGTCGGGCTGGATTGCCGAAACTTCCCGCTCATACCATTGCCGGCACGCCTTGATTTCCGGCGTGTTCGGCTTCTGGTGCAGGCGGATTTTTCCGCGCGGCACGAATTTGAAGTGTTTGACCGCGTTGGTGACATAGACCTTCTTGCGGTCGACGCCGGCCTCCTCCAGCGCGCGGTCGAGCATCTGGCCGGCCGGACCGACGAAGGGATGGCCGGCGAGGTCTTCCTTGTCGCCGGGCTGTTCGCCGACCAGCATGATGTTGGCTGACTTCGGGCCTTCGCCGAATACGGTCTGGGTCGCGTCCTTGTAGAGATGGCAGGCGCGGCAGTGCGCGGCCTCCTCGCGGAGGGCTTCGAGATTGTCGGTGGCAGGTTTGCGTCCCATAATCGGTTCCGGGCGTGGGGAGATCCGTCCGCCGGTCCAGCGTTCGGCATCAGCGAGCAGAGGTCCAAGTATCGATCCAAGTATTGATGTGTCCTGGAGGTTCCTCCGGCGCTTCACCGGCGCGTCAGTCGTCGTTAGCCGGTCGGGCTGGAAATGGCGCCGCCAGGTTTCCTCCAGGCGGCCAGGGGTAGGCCATTCCGTCCGGCTGATCCCGGGCGTGAAGGAGATCGCGTGACCGTTCCAATGGGCACAAACATCAGGCGTGAGGATCGACCATGGCATATCGGCAAAACGACGCGCGAAGAACGGCGCGGCGAATGCGACGATGTGATGCTCCGGCTCGAACCAAGCGGCGTAATGCGCCTTTTGCTCGCGCCCGATCTCGCGGAAGCGGACGAGGTCGCGCATCCGCTGCGCATCGCGCTGCACTGCGCCTGCCATCGTCGCGACCTGCGTCACGTCGGGATCGGTCATCGTTTCCAGAAGATCGTGATCGGCCTTCAACCGCCACAGCAGGCGATACAGCAGCGCAAAGCGCTCATCGTCGCGATGCAGGATCGCGATGCGTGCAAGCTCGATGAAGTTGGCCGGCACGGTGAACGTGCCCTCGGTCTCGATCGGCGGAAGGCTCGGCGCTTCGGACAGGCCGGGTGGCGCCTGGTCTTTTATTTGGCCTTGGACGCGCCACGTCACGTCCGCCGGTGCGACATGATGCAGCGCGAATGCGCGTGCGGCTTTACGCCAGCCGTCGAAATCGGTCTCACAGTCCAGGGTAATGAGGTACATGGCACTCGAATCCTATTGATTCCGCTCATGAATCTGCAGACGCGCCAATTCGATTGACTCTCGTGCGCCCGTTAGCTTTATATTAGAACATATCATGAACAAATGAGCCAGCTGTTGGTCTCTTTTCGAGAGCCACGGCAATCACCTCTGAAGGAGTGGCGAGCATGAGCGGCGCACGTAGGAGCGCGCTTGCGACCTTGCGCAGCCAGATCGAGCGCATCGAGATTTCGGATACCGTGCATCATCGCGATCGCGTGGCACTGGGCCACCCGGAAGCCGATGGGGCACTGCAGGGCGGGCTCGCGCGCGCGGCGATCCACGAGGTGTTTTGTGAGGGCCGCCAGGGCACGGCCGCGACGGGCTTTGTCAGCGGGCTTGCGGGTCGTGTGACGGAGCGCAAGCCGTTGCTGTGGGTGCGACAGGAATTTTCGGACACGGAAACAGGCGCGCTGTCGATGCACGGGCTCGCCGAGCTCGGCCTCGATCCGCGCCGCGTGGTGATGGTGCGTGCCGCCGATGTGGAGAGCGCGCTGCGCACCTCGGCCGACGCGCTCGCCTGCGACGCGCTTGGCGCCGTCGTGCTCGAGCTCTGGGGCGAGACCAGACAGTTCGACCTCGTGGCAAGCCGCAAGCTGACGTTGGCCGCGCAGTCATCCGGCGTGACCGGCCTGCTGCTGCGGATGGCCGCGCAGCCTTTGCCCTCGACCGCAGAGACACGATGGATGCTGCGCGCGGCGCATTCGCCGCCGGGCGCGATATGGAGTGCCTGGGGCGCGCCGCGCTTCGATGCCGAGCTCTTGCGCAATCGTCATGGCCCGTGCGGCCGGTGGATCATGGAATGGAAGTGTGATGAGTGCCAGTTCTCTGAATCGTCGGCGTATCCTCAGCCTGTGGCTGCCGCGCCTGCCCATCGACCGGATCAAGCGGTTCTTCAACGGCGAGCTGGGTAGTAATAATGAGCCCGGCATCGTCGTCGCCAAGGACAACAACGCGCTGGTGATCCATGCGCTCGACGAGGCCGCCGAGCGCCTCGGCCTGCACATCGGCCTGCCCTTGGCCAATGCGCGGGCGATGTGTCCGGATCTAAAAGTGTTCGACGCCGATGTCACGGCCGATGCAAAGACGCTCAGCGACATCGCCGACTGGTGCGACCGCTTCACGCCGCTGGTGGCGCTCGATCCGCCGCATGGGCTGTTCCTGGACATCACCGGCTGTGCGCATCTGTTCGGCGGCGAAGCCGCGCTGTTGCAGACGCTGGTCCGTGCGCTTTCCCGCCAGGGTTTTGCGATCAGCGCGGCGATCGCCGGCACCTCGGTCTGTGCGCGCACGCTGACGCGGCAGGCACCTGGCACCATCGTCGCCGATGGCGGGGAGGCGGAGGCGATCAGCGCCCTGCCGGTGTCCGCACTCGGTGCCGGCGAGGCCATCACCACCGGCCTGCGCCGTGCCGGCCTGAAAACCATCGGCGATGTCACCTCCCGCAGCTCCCATGAGATCACGGCACGGTTCGGCGCGCGATTCTCCACGCTGCTCGCGCATGCGCTGGGGCAGGGCGATGCACCGATCAGCCCGCGAAAACCGCTGCCCGACTACATCGTGGAAAAACGCTTTGCCGAGCCGATCGCGACCGACACCATGATCGCGATGACGTTGTCGCGGCTCGCCGACACGCTGATCGCCTCCATGGAGAAGCAGGGCAAGGGCGCGCGGCGGCTGGAGGCCGCGTTCTTCCGTACCGACGGCGTGGTGCGTGCGATCATGGTCGAGACCGGGCGTCCGGTGACGCAAAGCGCGGTCATCGACCGTCTGTTCCGCGAGCGTCTCGATGCGCTCGCCGATCCCCTCGACCCCGGTTTCGGCTTCGACATGGTGCGGCTGTCGGCCAGCCGCACCGAGATCGTGGTGCAGGAGCAGCGCGATCTCGACGCCCATGTCCACGACAATGACGAACTCGCCGCACTGATCGACCGCATCGCCGCGCGCATCGGCGGTAAGCGCGTCGTCGTGCACCTGCCGCAGGACACCCATATTCCGGAGCATGCGGTGCTGGCCGCGCCTGCGCAGCATCATCTCGCCGCCACCATGCAGGCCGAATGGCCGGCGCGCGTCGCGAGCGAACCGCCGCTGCGGCCCTTGCGGCTGTTCGACAGGCCGGAGCCGATCAAGGTGCCGTTCGCAACCGTCCCGGACGGCGCCCCGCATCAATTCACCTGGCGGCGCGCGCTGCATGCGGTGGTGCGGGTGGAGGGGCCCGAACGCATCGCCATGGAATGGTGGCGGCAGGACGGCAAGCAGCTGACGCGGGATTATTTTCGCATCGAAGATGCCGAAGGCCTGCGCTTCTGGATCTTTCGCGACGGTCTTTACGACAACGAGCTCATCGATGACGAGGGTACGCCCGTTCCCGCCAACTGGTATGTGCACGGTCTCTTCGCATGACGACATCAGCCTATGCCGAGATCGGCATCACCACCAATTTCTCCTTCCTGCGCGGCGGCTCGGATCCACGCGCCTATGTGCACCAGGCCAGCATCCTTGGCGTTCCCGCGATCGGCATCGCCGATCACAACACGCTTGCCGGCGTCGTGCGTGCCTACAAGGAGCTCGACAATGCCGAGGTGCTGAACAAGCCGAAGCTGCTGATCGGCGCGCGCATCGTCTTCATCGACGGCACGCCCGACATTCTGGTCTATCCGCGCGACCGCGCGGCTTACGGCCGGCTGTGCCAGCTTCTCACCAAAGGCAAGCGTGGCGACGATATCACGCGGATCGAGAAGGGAGAGTGCCATCTCACTTTTGCTGACCTCCTGGCGTTTTCGGAAGGTCAGCTTTTGGTCCTGACGCTGCCGCATCGGTTCGAGCCGGCGCAAGCACTGGATATTCTCGCAAAACTCAAGGCAAGTCGCGCCGAGGGCGTGTGGTTGGCGGCGAGCCTGCTCTATCGCGGCGACGACCGGCGCCGCCTGATGCGGCTCGGTGATCTCGCAGCGGCAGCAAAAGTGCCGCTGCTTGCGACCAACGAAGTGCTCTATCACCACCCCGCGCGCCGTCCCTTGCAGGACGTGCTGACCTGCATCCGGGGAAAGACCACGATCGATGCGATCGGCAGGAAGCTCGAGGCCAATGCCGAGCGGTTTTTGAAGACCCCCGGAGAAATGTCGCGGCTGTTCCGCGATTTCCCCGATGCGATCGCGGAGACCATGCGCTTTGCGGACAAGATCAACTTCTCGCTCGACCAGCTCAAATACCAGTACCCGGACGAGCCGGTGCCACCGGGCAAGACCGCGCAAGAGCACCTGGAGGACCTGACCCGGGCGGGCGTGCAGAAGTATTTCGGCGATAATATCGACGACAAGCTTCGCGCCACCCTGAAGAAAGAGCTCGCGCTGATCGCCGAGCTGAAATACGCGCACTACTTCCTCACCGTGCACGACATCGTGCATTATGCACGCAGCCAGAACATTCTGTGCCAGGGACGGGGATCGGCGGCGAACTCAGCCGTCTGCTACGTGCTCGGCATCACCTCGGTCGATCCGACCAAGGTCGACCTGCTGTTCGAGCGCTTCATCTCCAAGGAGCGGCTGGAGCCGCCGGACATCGACGTCGATTTCGAGCATTCGCGCCGCGAGGAGGTGATGCAATATGTCTATCGCCGCTACGGCCGCCACCGCGCCGCGATCATCGCCACCGTCATCCATTATCGCCCGCGCAGCGCCATCCGCGATGTCGGCAAGGCGCTGGGCCTGACCGAGGACGTCACCGCCGCGCTCGCCGACACCGTCTGGGGAAGCTGGGGCAAGGGCCTCAACGACATGCAGGTCACGCAGGCGGGGCTCGATCCCAAGAATCCGATGATCAACCTCGCCGTCGAGCTTGCGACCGAGCTGATCGAATTTCCGCGCCATCTCTCCCAGCATGTCGGCGGCTATGTGCTCACGCAAGACCGGCTCGACACCTATGTGCCGATCGGTAACGCCGCGATGGACGACCGTACCTTCATCGAATGGGACAAGGACGATGTCGATGCACTCAACATGATGAAGGTCGACGTGCTGGCGCTGGGCATGCTGACCTGCATCCGCAAGTGTTTCGATTTGATCGCGGATCACAAGGGCAAGCGTTACGAGCTTGCAGATATTAAATCGGAGGATGACGACGAGGTTTATCAAATGCTGCAGCGGGGGGAATCTCTCGGTGTATTTCAGGTCGAAAGCCGTGCGCAGATGAACATGCTGCCGCGCCTGAAACCCCGGACATTCTACGATCTCGTGATCGAAGTTGCGATCGTGCGGCCGGGACCGATCCAGGGCGATATGGTCCATCCTTATTTGCGGCGGCGGAAAATGCGGCCCGAGGATATCGAATATCCCTATCCCAAGGGCGGCAATAAGGATGAGCTTCGTAATGTCCTGTACAAGACGCTTGGCGTTCCGCTGTTTCAGGAACAAGCAATGCGTATCGCGATCGTGGCTGCAGGATTTACCTCGGAGGAAGCCAACGGATTGCGTCGTGCCATGGCAACTTTTCGCAACGTTGGCACCATTGGCAACTTCGAAGATAAAATGATTGGCAATATGATCCGACGGGGTTACGATCCGCAGTTTGCGAAGAATTGTTTCGAGCAGATCAAGGGTTTTGGCAGTTACGGCTTCCCGGAAAGCCATGCCGCGAGCTTCGCGCAGCTCGTCTACATCTCGTCCTGGCTAAAGCACTATCATCCCGACGCGTTCTGCTGCGGCCTGCTGAACTCGCAGCCGATGGGCTTTTATGCTCCGGCGCAGATCGTCAGCGACGCCCGCAAGAACGGCGTCGAGGTGCGCGACATCGACGTGTCCTACAGCTTTGCGCAGAACACGCTGGAAGAGGGGAGCGGCAAATACTGCGCCGTGCGATTAGGATTTCGCCAGATCGACGGTTTCCATTGGCTGGATCAGGATGAGGAGCGCCTGAAACGCTCTCAGTTGTCATTCCGGGGCGCGCGAAGCGCGAACCACGACGGGATTGCGCTCCCTCTCCCGCTTGCGAGGGAGGGTTGGGGTGGGGGGGCCTCCGCGATTCACGCTTCCCAAGAGGAGAGAGCCCTCACCCGGATCGCATCTTTCGATGCGATACGACCTCCCCCGCAAGCGGGGGAGGTGAAGGAAGACTGGGCCGACCGCATCGTCGCCGCCCGCAATCGCCGGCCCTTCACCTCGCTGGAGGATTTTGCCCGCGACACCGGCCTGCCCAAGCGCGCGCTGATCCTGCTGGCGGACGCCGATGCCTTCCGCTCACTCGGGCTCGACCGCCGCGAGGCGCTGTGGCAGGTGCGGCGGCTGCCCGACGACGTGCCGCTGCCGTTGTTCGAAGCGGCTACCGCGCGCGAGCAGCCGGACGAGCACGCAAAACCGTTGCCGGTGATGCCGCGCGCCGAACAGGTAGTCGCGGACTACCAGACTATCCGCCTTTCGCTCAAAGGCCATCCGATGGAATTTTTGCGCGAGATGTTTTCGCGTGAGCGCGTCGTCGCCTGCAAAGACATCCGTCATGAGAACGAGCGGCGCCGGGTCCGCTGCGCCGGCGTGGTGCTGGTGCGGCAGCGGCCGGGCAGCGCCAGCGGCGTCGTGTTCATGACGCTGGAGGATGAAACCGGCATCGCCAATGTCGTGGTGTGGCCCAAGATCATGGAGCAGTACAGGAAGGAGGTGATGGGCGCGCGTCTCATCTTGGTCGAGGGCTACATCCAGAGCAGCCCCGAAAAGGTGACGCATCTCATTGCCCAGCGCATGATCGACCGCTCGCAGGATCTGATCGGCCTCGCCAATGACGCGCTGAGCCGCAAGCATCCGGTTCCCGCCGGTGCCGACCTGATCGAGCCGCTCAACGACGACCGCCGCGACCACGTGGATGCTCCCGCCCAGAAAATCCGCCACCCCCGCAACGTCCGCATCCTGCCGCCGTCACGGGATTTTCATTGAGGGCAATTCCCAGCCACAACTCTCTCACCGTCATCCTTGTATGGGGAGTGAGTTGTCAAGAGGGCGTCGCTTGATGGCGGCGGTCTTGGGCGCCGCGGCGAGGAGCGGTCAAGGCTGGCCGTAGGCCACCGCCGGAGACGGCGCGGCAGCGGCCTTGAGCGCGACGAGCTCGGCGCCACAATGGCGTCCCTGCAACGCACGCGATGACGATAACAGGTGTGACGTGATGCGAGGCCTGGGCCGTGAATGAGATCACCTTGTATCCGGTCGGGCGCGCAGCCCGGTACCCTGATCTTTCATGCACGGGTGGAGGCAAAGCCCAGCAAGGACGGGACCCCTCTGAGAGAGCG
>NZ_JADPKQ010000156.1:0-678 GCF_023074015.1 Bradyrhizobium sp. 142 | reverse complement strand
ACCAGGTCGTGCGACATCGCACGCGGCTCAAGAACGAGGTGCATTCAATCCTGCACGCGCACCTGATCCCGAAGTGCCCGCATGCCGATCTTTTCAACGGCCGCGGCCGGGCGTGGTTGGCCGCCCAACCGTTGCCGGACGATGAGCGCGCGGCGATCGATCGGCACGTCCGCGAGCTTGACCGGCTGGCGGAAGATCTGGCCCTGCTCGACCGCGAGATCGCGCAGGACGCCATCGACAATTCCGCGGTGAACAGATTGATGACGATCACCGGCGTCAACTTGGCGGTCGCTGCCGGGCATCATGGCGGCGATCGGCGACATCAGCCGGTTCAACAGCCCGCAGAAGCTGGTGAGCTATTTTGGGCTGAACCCGCGGGTGCGGCAGTCCGGACTGGGCGCCGCCCATCACGGCCGCATCAGCAAGATCGGCCGCAGTCACGCGCGCGCCATGCTGGTCGAGGCGGCCTGGGCAGCGGCCAAGGCGCCCGGTCCGCTGCATGCGTTTTTCGTGCGCATCCGCGCCCGGCGCGGCCATCAGATCGCCGCGGTGGCCGTGGCCCGGAAGCTCACCGTGCTTTGCTGGCATTTGTTGACGAAGGGCGAAGATTACCTGTGGGCGCGCCCAGCCCTGGTGGCCAACAAGACCCGCGCAATGCAACTTCAAGCCGGACATCCG
>NZ_JADPKQ010000311.1:0-40070 GCF_023074015.1 Bradyrhizobium sp. 142 | reverse complement strand
GGTTTGAGGAGCTCTCCAAAGATGCTATTCATGTATTGCATGCCCGGCCCTTTTCTGTGTCTCGACAACCAGAAAGTATCCGGTTCACGCTGGATTTGCTGGGCATGCGCTGCGGCATAGTGAATCATTCCCGGGACAGCCCTGCCGCAAGCGGGGCGAGGTGAAGAGGCGTTCGCGGCGAATTCTCAGCCAAACCCTCACACCTTCGCGCGCGCATCCGCGCTCACAATCGCAGGCTTCGCATTCAGCGCCTCGACCTGGAAACCCGCGACGCGCTTGTAGTTCGCGGCGATGTCTTCCAGCTCCTGCTGCGACAATACGTCGGTGACGACATCGTAGCCGCCGGGCGCGCGTTCCTCGACCAGTTGCATCACCTGCTCGGGGCCGTTCTTGCGGTTGAGCAGGACGAGACTGGTGGTCGCAGGCCGTCGTTCGGCCTCATAGGCCACGAGCGCCGCATGCGTCGGTCCATGCGCGAGGATCTCGCGGGTAATGACGCGGGCATCGAGGATCGCCTGCGAGGCACCGTTGGAGCCGATCGGATACATCGGATGCGCGGCGTCGCCCATCAGCGTGACTCGGCCGAAGGTCCATTGCGGCACCGGATCGCGGTCGACCAGCGGATATTCGTAGGCGTGCGGACAGTTCTTGATCAAGCTGGGCACGTCGAGCCAGTCGAACTGCCAGCTCTCGAACCACGGCAGAAACTCATCGAGTCGCGCGGTGCGGTTATAATCCTCGCGCCGCCACTGGTAGGTCGGCGGCATGTGGCGCTCGGCAACCCAGTTGATGAGGTGATTACCCGCGGCGTCCGGCTGTTTCGAGATCGGGTAACAGACGAATTTCAGGATCTCGTGGCCGGCCATGATCATGGTGCGGCCGGAGAGAAAGGATTTCGACGGCGTGACGCCGCGCCAGAGGATGCGGCCGTTCCAGATCGGCGGTCCCTCCTGCGGATAGAGCTTTTCTCGCGCGGCGGAATGGATGCCGTCGGCGGCGATCAGCAGCGCGCCATCATAAGTCCCCGCGGCCTTGCCGGTGGCCTTGTCGACGAAGTCAGCGCGCACGCCGTCGGCGGTCTCATTCCAGCCGGTCAAATGATGGCTGGTGAGAATGTTGTCGCTGCCGAGCCGTTCGATCGCGGTGTCGAGCAGGAGCTGCTGAAGCGTGCCGCGATGGATCGAGAATTGCGGCCATTTGTAGCCGGCCTCCAGCCCGCGCGGCTCGCTCCAGATCGGCTTGCCGTGCTTGGAGAAATAGGCGAGCTCGCGGGTGCGCACGCCGCTGGCGTCGAGCTTGTCCATCAACCCGAGCTCGATCAGTTCGCGCACCGCATGCGGCAGCACGTTGATGCCGACGCCGAGCGGCTTGTGCTCGGAGACGCTCTCGAACACCTTTGCCGGGATGCCGATCTGGTGCAGGCTGAGCGCAAGCGTCAGCCCGCCGATGCCGCCACCGGCGATGAGTACGGTCATGTCAGAACCCCTCCAATTGCAGGCGTCTTGGCACAGGCGGGCCGCGGTGGGCAACTGCGAAGAGGAGATCGTGCTATGGACCTTCGGGCCGACAGCCGTTAATTTCCAGCTTTCCCATGAGGTCCGACATGTTCAAGCTCTACTACGCCACCGGCACCTGCGCGATCGCCACCTACATCACCCTGGAGGAGGCCGGCGCCGACTACACGGCCGAGCGGCTCAACTTCAAGGCCAACCAGCAGAACAGCCCGGACTATCTCGCGATCAACCCGAAGGGTCGCGTGCCGGCGCTGGTCACCGATCGCGGCGTCCTGACCGAGACGCCGGCGATGCTGGCCTACATCGCGCAAAGCTTCCCCAAGGCGAAGCTCGCGCCGCTCGACGACCCCTTCGACTTTGCGCAGGTGCAGTCGTTCAACTCATACCTCTGCTCGACCGTGCACATCAACCATGCCCACAAGGTGCGCGGCGCGCGCTGGGCGAGCCAAGAGAGCTCGTTCGCCGACATGAAGGCGATGGTCCCGAAGACCATGGGCGCCTGCTTCGCGCTCATCGAGCAGAAGATGTTCAGGGGGCCATGGGTGATGGGCGAGCAGTACACGATCTGCGATCCCTACCTTTACACCCTGTCGACCTGGCTCGAAGGCGACAGCGTCGACATCAACGCGACGCCGAAGGTCGCGGATCACTTCAAGCGCATGTCGGATCGCCCCGCCGTGCGCAAGGCGATGGACGCGCAGAAGGGGTGAGCCTTTTCGTTTGTAGGGTGGGCAAAGGCGCGTAGCGCCGTGCCCACCATTTTTTTGAAGCTACGACAGAAGTGGTGGGCACACTTCGCTTTGCCCACCCTACAAAGCTATCCCGCGCGCCGTGCTTTCTTCTCCAGCCCCCGACCCGTCTCCAGCATCAGCCGCCTCAGCCAGATCGAACCGGGGTCCATCTGCGCGCGGGTCGGATAGAACATGAACTGCTCGTCGATGCCAGGGTCGAGCGGCGGCGTCACGACGGCAAGCCCGAGCTGTTTTGCCAGCGCCGCGATCAGCCGGCGCGGGACGAAGGCGACGAGGTCGGTGCGGGCGGCGACATGCAGCGCTTCGAGATAGCCGGGGACGACGAGAGCAATGTGCCGCTCGATGCCCTTGCTGCGCAGCCAGGTGTCGATCAGGTCCTCCGGCTGGCCGCGGATGATCACGCCGACATGGCGCGCGGCCAGGAAAGTCTCGCGCCGCTTCAGCTTGGCGCCGGCGGGATGGCCGCGCCGCACCGCCAGCGCGTCGCTGTCGGTGTAGAGCAGCTGGCGGTGAAAGCCCTTGAATGCGTTGCCGATCGAGATCACGAGGTCGATGGTGCGGGCGAACTCGGCGTGGAAGATCGCCGGTCCCCGCCACGGCACGACGTCGATGCGGACGTTGGGCGCGGTCTGCGTCACCTTCTCCATCAGCGGCGGCATCAATAGCTCGACCGCGAGGTCCGGCATCATCAGGCGGAATTGCCGCTCGCTGCGCGCCGCGTCGAATTCATCTGATACGAACAGCCCGCGCACCTGATCGAGCGCCTGCGCCAGCGGCGCGCGCAGTGCTAACGCCCGCGGCGTCAGCTCCATCCGCGCGCCGGTGCGCACCAGCAGCGGATCGCCGAAGATGTCGCGCAGGCGCTGCAGCGCGTGGCTCGCGGCCGGTTGCGACAGGCCGATCCGCAAG
Organism: Bradyrhizobium sp. 142; assembly: GCF_023074015.1. Lineage (NCBI taxonomy): Bacteria > Pseudomonadati > Pseudomonadota > Alphaproteobacteria > Hyphomicrobiales > Nitrobacteraceae > Bradyrhizobium > Bradyrhizobium sp. 142. The sequence continues at coordinate 36,895 of NZ_JADPKQ010000311.1, read as the reverse complement.
GCGGCGCGGCTGACATTGACCTCGCGCAGCAGCGCGTCGAGCGCGGTCAGGAGATTGAGGTCGAGCGAATTCAAATTCATGGGGTGAATAGATAGCATATTATCTATCGATTTGAAGAATTTTGGTTCGGCGGCGATGATCTGCGCGATGTCACTACACGGAGATGCCGCCATGAGCGCGAGCGCCAACAAGAAACTGATGCAGGATATTTTTGCCGCCGCCGCCAACCCCGATCCGGCCGCACGCGACCGGGGGCTGTTCACCACGAGCCTCGCCGACGACGCCAAATGGATCGTGACCGGCCAGTATTCCTGGTCGCGCACATTCTCGGGCAAGGAGTCGATCCTCAACGACCTGCACGGCTATGTGCGCACGCGGCTTCGCGACCGGACCCGAACGGTCGCGCACCGCTTCATCGCCGACGGCGACATCGTCGTCGTGGAGGCCAAGGGCGACAACGTCACGCCCGAGGGCGTGCGTTATGACAACGACTACTGCCTCGTGTTCCGCCTGGCGGACGGCAAGATCAAGGAGATCCGGGAATATTGCGATTCAGTCCTCACGGAGCGGGCGCTGGGGCCGTTTCCGCAAGCGGCCCTCAGCACCACGAACTGATCGCGCCGAGGAGCAACGCGGTGGCGGCCGGCACCTGCGGCCTGCCATCGCGTTGACGCGAGATTCCTGCGCATCTGCTTACAAAATCAGCAGATTCCGTCAGCTTTCCAGAAGTTCGTGCGAACAAAAGAAGGATACGATTAAGAAGTGTCGACCATTGTGTGCTCCGCAGCATGAGTGGTCCCAGGGGCGATCCTGATGGCTGCAAGGGTGACCGATGGCGAATACCGGAAGGCATTCGGCAGCCCTAATTTTCTTGCTTCTGGGTGGACAGTGGGAATGCCGAACTTTCGTTTGCGGATCAGAGGTCGTCTTTATGCCGGGTTTACGGCTCTCGTAGCGGTCGGACTGGCCATGGCCGTGACCGCGGTCTGGAATCTCCGTGCGGTCCAGGATCAGGTCGCAAGACAATCCGCCCTTTCTGACAGTACCGCGCGGGTCCTGGAGATATCGACCCATCTGCAGGCGATCCAGCGGGCCAATCTGCGATACATTTACGACGGCAGCGAGCCTGCGATGAAGGAGGCTGCCGAACGCGAGACCGCGGCGACCGAGCTGTTGCAGGTCGGGGCGAAAGGCACGGCTTCCGAGGAGCGGCGGAAGCTCTACGACGGTCTCATCGCCGACATCGCAAAGATGCACGCCCTGCGTGACAATTTGGGCGACGCCGTCAATGAGGCGAGAACGGGCAAGGCGACGCTGCTGCCGAGTGGCGACGAATTGACCGTCAAGATGGGCAAGCTGGTCGATGTGGCGCGCGCAGCCGTCGATGAAGATACCGCGGCCCTCGTCGCGGACCTCGAATCCCGGCTCCTTCTTGTTCAAATCGCGAACTGGCGTTTCCTGGCCATGCGCGACGTCAAGGGGCCCGCCAACTTCAGAACAAATGTGGACAGGGCATCACAGCGGCTCGCCGCGCTCGAAAAGAGCCCACAGGCGGCGGAATTGCGAGCCACGCTCGCGCCGGTGAAGACCTCGCTCGGAATCTACAAATCCGCGTTCGAGACGACATCCGCCGCGATGCTTCAGGCCGACGAGATCTACCACAAGAACCTCGCACCTCTCATCGTCGACAGCATCGGCAGGCTCAAGGCCGCGGAAACCACCTTGAAGAAGGACTACCGGGATTCACGCAGCACCGCCGAAGCTGTAATCGCCGGCACGACCTCGGTTCAGGAGGTCGCCGGCGGCCTCGCCATCCTGTTCGGCAGCATCGTTGCCTTCCTGATCGCCCGCAGCATCGTCGGGCCGCTCGCCGCGATGACGCGCGCGATGGGGCTGCTTGCCGGCGGCAATCTCGAAGTCGGGATTCCCGGACGCGGCAAGGCCGACGAGATCGGCGACATGGCGAAGGCGATCCAGGTGTTCAAGGACAGCATGGTCGAGACCGAGCGTCTGCGCCACGAGCAGATCGAGGTCGAGGCACGGCAGGCGGAGAGCCGCAAGGCCGACATGGTCAGGCTCGCCGATCAGTTCGAGCAGGCGGTGGGCGAGATCGTCAACACCGTGTCCTCGGCTTCAGGCGAACTCGAAGCCTCCGCCGGCACGCTGACCGCGACCGCGGCGCGGGCCCAGGATCTGTCGACGGACGTCGCATCGGCTTCCCAGGAAGCGAGTGCCAACGTCCAGGCGGTGGCGTCCGCGACCGAAGAGCTCTCCTCCTCGGTCGGCGAGATCGCCCGCCAGGTGCAGGAATCGGCGCGAATCGCCGGCGAGGCTGTCGGCCAGGCGAGCCGGACCAACCAGCGGGTCGGCGAGCTCTCCAAGGCGGCCGCGCGGATTGGCGACGTGATCGAGCTGATCAGCACGATCGCCGGCCAGACCAACCTTTTGGCGCTGAACGCCACCATCGAGGCGGCGCGCGCGGGCGAGGCCGGCCGTGGATTTGCCGTGGTCGCCTCCGAGGTCAAGGCGCTGGCCGAGCAGACCGCAAAAGCCACGGGCGAAATCGCCCAGCAGGTCTCCGGCATCCAGGCGGCAACGGAGGAGTCGGTCGGCTCGATCCGGGAGATCAGCGGCACCATCGAGCGTCTCTCGGAAATCGCCTCGACCGTTGCGGCTGCCGTGGAACAGCAGGGCGCCGCCACGCAGGAGATCTCCCGCAACGTCCAGCAGGCCGCCCACGGCACCCAGCGGGTCTCGACCAATATCGGCGACGTGCAGCGCGGCGCATCCGAAACCGGCTCGGCTTCCTCACAGGTGCTGTCGGCGGCGCGCTCGCTGTCGGCCGACAGCAACCGGCTGAAGCAAGAGGTCGGCAAGTTCCTGAGCTCAATCCACGCCGCCTGACCGGCGCAGACGTCTCAAAAGCAAAAGTCCACGCGCATGCGCGTGGACTTGAAATCGTGCCGTCGCAGGATCAGGCCACTTTGGTCGTCATGTGCTTGAACATGTTGCTGCGGGCCTCGTCGTCCATCTCGGCCTTGAAGGTGAACTTGTCCTTCAAGGCGATCGCGCGTGCCGCCGCAGGCCGTGCCGAGATCTCGTCGACCAGGCGCTTCACGTTCGGATATCGCGCAAAGGCATCGTCGCCGAGCTTGAACGGCACCATCCGCGCCCAACCCCACAGCGCCATGTCGACGATCGAATAATAATCGCCGACCATATAGCGGCGGCCTTTGAGGTGACCGTCGAGAATCTTGTAGTGGCGATCGGTCTCGTATTGGTAGCGGTTATGGGCGTAGTCGTGGTTCTGGTCCTTGGGCGCGAAATGCTTGAAGTGCACGGCCTGACCCGAATACGGCCCGACGCCTGTGGCAATGAACATCAGCCATGACAGCGTCTCACCGCGGATGGCGGGAACGGGCAGGAATTTGCCGGTCTTCTCGGCGAGATAGAGCAGGATGGCGTTCGAGTCGAAAACGATGGTGCCGTTGTCGTCGATCGCCGGCACCTTGCCGTTCGGATTGATCTTGAGGAATTCCGGCGCGAACTGCTCGCCCGTGCGGGTGTCAATCTTCACCGGCTCGAACGGCAGGCCGGTCTCTTCGAGATAAAGCGCGACCTTGGTCGGGTTCGGCGATCCGTTGAAGTAGAATTTGAGCATCGTTTGTCTCCCCAATTCCTGTTGCCGGGCGCGAACGCAGCATCATCGCCGCGCAGGCGGCCCCTTCTGCCAAAAGCTTGTCCGGGAGCGCAACCGGCGAGTTTGCCGGGTGGCATCTGCGCGCCGCGCAGATCAGCCGGGATAGACGAGGCCGATCGCCGCCGCGATGACCATGGCAGCGCCGACGGCCTCGAGCCGCAAGGCCAGCCGCGTCGCCGTGTGCATATTGGACGCTTGCGTGGCGCGCTCCGATCCCCGCGCATAGCCGTGAACGATGACGTCGTGATTGAAATTGTCGTGCGCTTCGTTGCTGCTGGCCAGTCCGACACAGACCACCAGCACGCCGAAGAGGGCGAGGCCGAAAAAACCGAGCAGGCCGATCAGGAACATCGGAAACATGCCGACGAGGAAGATCGGCAGCAGCGGCACCAGCAGCAATGTCTCGGACTGTCGTCGCATGGGAGCCGGCCGGTCGGGGCGGGAGCGATGATGCTATCGCAGTTCCAGCGGCGGCGGTGTTCAACAAGTCGTCATTCCGGGGCGCGAGCAAAGCGAGCGAGCCCGGAATCCATCGAACGTCTGAACATGCGGTCCAATGGATTCTCAAATGCGCAATTGCGCATCGTAGTTCTCGCTTCGCGAGCCCCGGAATGACGGGAGATAGAGACGCTACTCCGCCGCCATGCCGGCGCGGATCTCGGCGCGTAGCTCGTCGATCAGCTTGAGGCCCTTCTTGGTCTCGACGTGCCAGAAAGTCCAGCCGTTGCAGGCGGCCGAACCCTGCGCCACTGCACCCATGCGGTGGATCGAGCCGACCTTGTCCCCGAGCATGATGGCGCCGTCGGCGCGGACCAATGCCCCTAACTTCTTCTTGGCGTCGAACAGTTTCGTGCCGGGCATGATCATGCCGCGCTCGATCAATTCGGAGAACGCGACCCGCGGCGCTTCGCGCGCGGTCATGAACGGGGCGAGGCTGTCCTCCGGCAGCGGCTCGACCGCGGCGATGCGCATCTCGGCCGCCTTGGCGTAGGCCTTGTCGCGCTCGAAGCCGATATAGGAGCGGCCGAGACGCTTGGCGACCGCGCCGGTGGTGCCGGTGCCGTTGAAGGGATCGATCACGAGGTCGCCGGGCTTTGACGACGACAGCAGCACGCGCGCGAGCAGGCCTTCCGGCTTCTGCGTCGGATGAACTTTCTTGCCGTCGGCACCCTTGAGGCGCTCCTCGCCGGTGCAGAGCGGAATCAGCCAGTCCGAGCGCGCCTGCACGTCCTCGTTGGCCGCCTTCAGAGCTTCGTAGTTGAACGTGTAGCCCTTGGCCTTCTCGTCGCGCGCGGCCCAGATCATGGTCTCGTGCGCGTTGGTGAAGCGGCGGCCGCGGAAGTTCGGCATCGGGTTGGTCTTGCGCCAGACGATGTCGTTCAGGAGCCAGAAGCCGAGGTCCTGCATGATCGCGCCGACGCGGAAGATGTTGTGATAGGAACCGATCACCCAGATCGTCGCCGACGGCTTCATCGCGCGGCGGGCGGCGAGCAGCCAGGCGCGGGTGAAATCGTCATAAGCCGAAAACGAATCGAATTTGTCCCAGTCGTCATTGACGGCATCGACGTGGGATTCGTCGGGACGCTTGAGATCGCCCTTGAGCTGGAGATTGTAGGGCGGATCGGCGAACACGAGGTCGACCGAACCGGCCTGAAGCTTCGACATCTCGGCGACGCAATCGCCGAGGACGATGCGATGCGATGCGGATTCAAAATTTGTGCGGGGCGCCCTTGCAGACGCCCCGCGACGCGACTCTACCATGACTCAAGAACTCTGACTCAGGCGACGCTGTCGGCGACGCGGGACCAAACAACCGACTGACCGTTACATTGAAGCGGCAAAGTAAAAATCGACTTAACCCGCTACTTTTGTGAGCAGGCACCACATCGCAAGTTGCGCCCGGTTTGTTGCGCGTATTCTCCGTGTTTTACAGTGTATTTCGCACTTCTTCGCGTTGCGGGAGCAGCTTGAGCCCTAAAAGAACTGCAATTTCTCTCGGAAAAAATTGCACGACCCTCGGAAAATATTGCTGGCATCGGCACGCTGTCGCACTAGGCAATTTTTGCCGAGCACGATATTGATGAATGCAACGGAAATTTTACATGTGTGGCCGTTGGGCTTTCGCGCTTCTGCGCCCAGATGATGCCGGCAAGGACTGAGGGAAACCGCCATGCGCTACGATGATTTCCGCCGCAGCGACGACATCGAGGATCGTCGCGACGATGGCGGCGGCGGTGGTGGAGGAGGCGGGTTCGGCCTGCCCATGGGTGGCGGCGGGCTTGGCATCGGCACCGTCATCGTGCTCGGCTTGATCGGCTACGCCTTCGGCATCGACCCGCGCATCCTGATCGGCGGTGCCGAGATCCTCACCGGCGGCGGCCAGGCGCCGACCTACCAGACCGATCGGCAGGCGTCCTCGGGCAAGCGCGGCGCGCCGACCGACGAGATGGGCAGCATGATCTCCGGCGTGCTCGGCGAGATCGACGATCGCTGGAGCGAGATATTCCAGGCCAGCGGCCAGAGCTATGCCGGGCCGAAGATCGTGCTGTTCCGCAACGCCACCAATGGCGGCCGCTGCGGCATGGCGCAGTCGGCGATGGGCCCATTCTATTGTCCGCCGGACCGCACCATCTTCCTCGACACCGGCTTCTTCCGCGAGGTCGAGACGCGCTTCCGCGGCTGCTCCGGCAATGCCTGCAAGTTCACGGCCGCCTACATCATCGCGCATGAAGCCGGCCATCACATCCAGAACCTGCTCGGCATCATTCCGCGGGTGACGCGGCTGCAGCAGCAGGCCGGCAGCAAGGCCGAGGCCAATGCGCTGCAGGTCAAGGTGGAGCTTCAGGCCGATTGCCTGTCGGGCGTCTGGGTCAACCGCGAGGAGAAGAAGCGTCCGGGCTTCCTGGAAGCCGGCGACATCGACGCCGCCCTGACCACGGCGACCGCGATCGGCGACGACACGCTGCAGCGCCAGGCGACGGGCAGGGTGGTGCCGGATTCCTTCACCCACGGCTCGGCCGCGCAACGCAAGCAATGGTTCATGACCGGCTATAAGCAGGGCACGGTGCAGGCCTGCAACACATTCGGCAGCGGGGCGTTGTAGACTGGCTGTACGTCATCCCCGGACCCTCCGGCCCATCCTTCGAGGCGCGCAAGGGCGCGCACCTCAGGATGACGTCGGTGGATGGGCAAGGAGGTATCAAGCGATGGCATCGATCGACGAGTCAAAACAGTTCGTCCCGCTCAACATTGCGGTGCTCACGGTCTCCGACACGCGCGCACTCACCGACGACAAGTCGGGCCAGACGCTCGTTGATCGCCTCACGGGCGCCGGCCATCACCTCGCCGCGCGCGCGATCGTCACCGACGACATCGAGGCGATCCGCGCCGTCATTCGACGCTGGATCGCCGATGCCGGTGTCGACGTCGTCATCACCACCGGCGGCACCGGTTTTACCGGGCGCGACCTTACGCCCGAGGCGATCGAGCCGTTATTCGAGAAGCGCATGGACGGCTTCTCGATTGCATTCCACATGTTGAGCCACGCCAAGATCGGGACCTCGACGATCCAGAGCCGCGCCACCGCCGGCGTCGCCGGCGCGACCTACATCTTCTGTCTCCCCGGTTCTCCCGGCGCCTGCCGCGATGGCTGGGACGGCATCCTGGCCGCCCAACTCGACTACCGCACGCGCCCCTGTAATTTTGTGGAGATCATGCCGCGGCTGGATGAGCATCTGCGAAGGGCGAAGGCAAAAGGCGCGACGGTGTAGTTGTGTCTTCCTTCTCCCCTCATGTCCGCCGAAGCTTTAGCGAAGGCGGATGTGGGAGAAGGTGGCATAGGCGGCCTTCGGCCGCCGTCCTTAAGAACGCCGAAGCGAAGCTTCGGCTACGGCGCCGGATGAGGGTTGTTTCAGCGAATTCACTGCAAAAGATTCATGCGCGGAGACAAACCCCTCACCCAAGCGAGTTCGTGTCTCCCAGCATCGCTGCCCTCTCCCACAAGGGGCGAGGGCATATTCATGCGCATCTCGCCCGTTGCGAGAACGCTACAGGTTCCGCTCCCAGGTCTCGCCGATCAGATTCTGGCCAAAACTGCGGTGCGGTTCGGTGGCGACGAGCTTGAAGCCGGCGCCTTCATAGATGTGCCGTGCGGCAACGAGGATGCTCTGCGTCCACAGCGTCATTCGCCGATAGCCGCAGGCGCGTGCGAAGCTGACGCATTCGGCCACCAGCCGCTGGCCGAGGCCCTGCCCGCGCGCCGCCGGATCGAGCAGCAAGAGGCGCAGCTTGGCGACATCGTCGCTCGCCTTGACCAGAAACACCGAGCCGACCGGGCGGCCCTCGATGTCGGCGATCCAGCAGCGCTCGCGCGAGCCGTCGTAGGAGGTCATGTATTTGGCGACGATCTCGGCCACCAGCGCCTCGAAGCCGGAATCGAAGCCATATTCGCTGGCGTACAGCGCGCCGTGGCTCTGCACCACCCAGCCCATGTCGCCGGGGCGGGGCTCGCGCAGGATCGCGCGCGGGGCCGGCGTGCGCGGCAGACCGAGCAGCCGCTCGATCGCCTCCATCGCGCCGGTCAGGCGCGTGCGGTCCTCGGCCGGCAGGGCTCGCAGCATCGCGGCGACGTCCTCCTGCGTCACGCGATCGAGTTTGGCGAAGGCCTGGCGGCCCTTTGCGGTCAGGCTCAGCTGGTATTGCCGGCGGTCGGTTGCGAGCGGCTTGCGTACGATCAGCCCGCTCTCGTCGAAGTTCTGCACGATGCGGCTGAGATAGCCGGCATCGAGCCCAAGGGCGACGCCGATCTCCTTGGCCGATTGCTCGCCGCCATGCGCGAGCTCGTAGAGCACGCGCGCCTCGCTCAACGAGAACGGCGTCTTCAGCAGCTGCTGGTCGAGCACGCCGAGCTTGCGGGTGTAGAAGCGGTTGAAGGCGCGAACCGCCTGAACCTGGTCATCGCAGACCTGATCGGTCGCAGAGCTTGATGGCGAAGGGCTTGCTGGCATGGGACACCTCGATACTTGCCATTGTCAATCAAATATTTGACGTTGGCAAGTATCAGGTGGCTCGCCCCACTATCACGATCCGGCTGCGCAGCATGGTCCGGGAGGAGCGGCCAAGCCGTCGCAAAAGCCGCGCCTCGGAACGGCGCGCCTGGGGCGGGTAGCCGCCGATCCGGTCATAGTGATCACGCCCGATCAAAAGTCCCTGATCGCCCAGCGGGCCGATCAGCATGCGCGCCACCGCGCGGAGCATGTGGCGGAATCCGGTATCGCTGTAAGGCGAGCGTGCGTAGCGGAACACCGCCGCGCGATCCCGGCCACTCGTCGAGACGGCCTGGATGAACTGGGTGGTTTCTTCGATCCAGCCGGTTTCAAGCACGGCGCCGGCGCGGAGGAACATCAGCCAGGGAGAACGGGCCTGAAGCGCGCCGGCGGCAAGCGCGGCGCCTGGCGAGGAGCCTTCATAGCCGATGAAACGGCAGCCAGCGACATCGGCAACGCGCTCGATGACGCCGTTGCGGGTGCCGTCGACCAGGAGGACCTCCCGGATGACCCCCGCAGCGGCACCGGGTACCAGCGCGGCCAGAGTTGCGACCGCAGTCTGCTCGACGCCTTCGGTCGGAATGATGACGCTCAGCATGATCGAGGCTTCAGGCTCTCAAATTCGGGAGAAGCGTAGCTTATAATAATGTTGTCATAAACACGTTGCGGTTCCGAGCGCAACGCTCGACGGCGCTTTCGGGTTCAATGGTAAACCTCCGCCAGTGATCAGCCAAATGTGTCGCGTACGGGTAACAAGATTGCCGAATGTTCGGGCAGGTGCAGGCGATGACCCTAGGAAACCGGATATCGCCGCCGCGATTGTCGAGCATCGGCCGGTTATACGATCGCGAGCATCGACGTCTCGATCGGCGGCCTGGACGGGAAAAACCTGCAATGATGGAAAGCGGCCCTATCAAACAGGATGTTCGTGTGAACGCCGATCAACCCTCCGTTGGCATGGCGCCAGCATCGCGGAAGCAGGACGCCGCGCCGACGTTGCGGATCCGCGCCTTGATGCTGGGCGACCGCATCAATGCCTCGGGGCTTGAGATCGGCACGCTGGTGTCCTCGGCGCCCGCGGCCTTCCGCGTCCACACGGGCCTTGCCGTGATCTTCCGTTACGGTGTCGTGGTGCTGATCGGGTTGCTCCCTTCGGAGGAAAAGATCCTCATCGACAGCCTGAAGCCGCGGGTGATCGGCGAGTTCAGGCCCTACGAGGAGGAGACTGCGCAGGCGCAGCTCTGCAACGACGAGAACGCCGAGGCGATCCAGCCGGGCGGGCCGATCTGCCTGGCCAAATTCTCCGACGACCGGCTGCTGCTGGTTGCGGACGCGCTTGCCAAGAGCACCTCGCTGGCGCGCGACGAGCGGCGCGTCGCCGCCGTATTCGACGTCATCGAGCCCTTCGCGCGGGAGCTCGCCGAGCGCGGCCGCACTCCGCGCCGGCGCAAGGGCATTTTGCAGCTGATCGGTAACGCGCTGCTGGTGCAGCAGCGCGTCGCCGGCCGCGTTGCGATTGCCGAGAAGCCCGACGTGCTCTGGGAGAAGCCCGAGCTCGACCGGCTCTATTCCCGTCTCGAGGACGAGTACGAATTGAAGGAGCGTCTCGACACCCTCGAGCGCAAGCTCACCGCCGTATCGGAGACCGCCAACGCGCTCACCGACATCATCGATACCCAGCGCTCGCTGCGGCTCGAAGTGGCCGTGGTGGTGCTGATCGTGATCGAAGTCGCGATCGGCTGCTTCCAGATTTGGTCGGGGACGCACTAAACAAGACGAACGAGCCGCTCGGTCAATCCAGCCCGCGAGCGAGATGCATGTGATTGTGCCCTCGCCCCTTGTGGGAGAGGGCAGCACCGCAAGGAGACACGAACTCGCTCGGGTGAGGGGGTCTGTCTCCGCGCGCGGATTTGGAGATGTGAGCGCGGACAGAACCCCTCATCCGGCGCTTCGCGCCACCTTCTCACACAAGGGGAGAAGGAAGGTCAGAGCGGCCGACCGTATTTCATTTCATTACCTCCTAAGCTTTCATGGCCTGCAGCACCGCGGCGCAATGCCGCGCAATCATGAGCTCCTCGTCGGTCGCGATGACGAACACATCGACGGCACTGTCGCGGCCATTGATACGATCGTGCGCCGCATCGTTGGCAACGGCATCGATGCGCACACCGAGCCAGGCGAGACGCTCGCCGATCTCGCTTCGAATCTCCTTGCTGTGCTCGCCGATGCCGCCCGTGAAGACCAGACAATCTATCCCCTGGAGCGTGGTCGCCATCATCGCGATGTCCTGCGCCGCGCGGAAGGTGAAGAGATCGATAGCCTCCCGCGCCGCAGCCTCGCCGCTTGCAAGCAGCGTGCGCATGTCCGCGGAGAGGCCGGACACGCCGAGCAGGCCACAGTCGTGATAGAGCAGGTGCTGCACCGCCTCGGCCGACATCTTCTCGTGCTGTTGCAGATAGAGCAGAACGCCGGGATCGATCGCGCCGCAGCGCGTGCCCATCACGAGGCCATCGAGCGGGGTGAAACCCATCGTGGTGTCAACGCTGCGGCTGTTGCTCAGGGCGCAGAGGCTCGCGCCATTTCCGAGATGCGCGATAATGGTGCGTCCCGCGGCCAGCTCCGGCGCGATCTCGGCCAGACGTCCTGCGACATATTCGAACGAGAGGCCGTGAAATCCGTAGCGGCGGATGCCGCGCTCCTCATAGCGCTTCGGAATGGCGAAGCGGCTCGCCGGCGGCCTCAGACCATGGTGGAAAGCGGTGTCGAAACAAGCGATTTGCCTCAACGCAGGCCGGATCGCCTGGATGGTGTGGATAGGCGCGAGACAGAGCGGTTGGTGCAGCGGCGCCAGCGGCGTCAGCGCTTCAAGCTTCGCGTAGACATCTTCCGTCAATTCGGCCGGACCGGAATAGTCCGGGCCGCCGTGGACGATGCGATGGCCTACGGCACGCAAGTGGCGACCACCAAAATGCCCTTCGATAAAGGCGAGCACGTCGGCGAACAGATGATCGCTGTCGGTATCTGATCCTGTCCGTTGCTTTTCGAAGAGATCCTCGCCCGCCGGGCTCTTCACGATGAGCCGGGGCGTCGTCTCGTGCTCGTCGAGCAGCCCCTTGCAAAGCAAGGCGGGATCGGTCCCCGACAGCTCGAACAGGCCGAACTTGATGCTGGACGAACCAGAGTTGAGAGCGAGGACCGCGTCGGACATGGCTTGATGTCAATTGCCTGCTTCGGCCGGAGTCTTGCCGCCCGCGCTGTTGTGCCAGACCCAGTCGCGAATCTCCGGCATGTCTTCGCCGTGCTCGCGCACATAGTGTGAATGCGCGATCAGCGCGTCGCGGAATTGCTGTTTGACCTGCGCGGCCCTGGTCGCGAGCCCAGGGACACGCTCGATCGCCTCGATCGCCAGATGAAAGCGGTCGAGCTCGTTGAGCACGACCATATCGAACGGCGTCGTCGTGGTGCCTTCCTCGGCAAAGCCGCGCACATGCATGCCGGCATGATTGGTGCGGTTATAGGTCAGCCGGTGGATCAGATAGGGATAGCCGTGATAGGCGAAGATCACCGGCTTGTCGCGCGTGAACAGGCTGTCGAAGTCGCGATCGGACAGCCCATGCGGATGCTGCTCCTTTGGTTGCAGCGTCATCAGGTCGACGACGTTGACGACGCGGATCTTCAGCTCGGGCAGCGCCTTGCGCAGCAGGTCGACGGCGGCGAGCGTCTCCAATGTCGGCACGTCGCCGGCGCAGGCCATGACCACGTCGGGCTCGCGAGTTGCGTCTTCGGTACTCGCCCATGTCCAGATGCCGAGGCCGGCACCGCAATGGGTGGCGGCGTCCTGCATCGAGAGCCATTGCGGCGCCGGCTGCTTGCCGGCAACGATGACGTTGATGCGGTTATAAGTGCGCAGGCAGTGGTCGGCGATCCACAGTAGCGTATTGGCGTCCGGCGGAAAGTAGATGCGGACGATATCGGCCTTCTTGTTGGCGACGAGATCGACGAAGCCGGGGTCCTGGTGGCTGAAGCCGTTGTGGTCCTGGCGCCAGACATGCGAGGTCAGGAGATAGTTGAGCGATGCGATCGGGCGCCGCCACGGCAGATCGCGCGTGACCTTGAGCCATTTGGCGTGCTGGTTGAACATGGAATCCACGATGTGGATGAAGGCCTCGTAGCAGGAGAACAAGCCGTGCCGGCCGGTGAGCAGATAGCCTTCGAGCCAGCCCTGGCAGAGATGCTCGCTCAACACCTCCATCACGCGGCCGTTCTGGGCGAGGTGCACGTCGTAAGGCTCGGTCGGCTCCATCCAGACGCGTTCAGTGGCCTCGAACACCGCGTCGAGCCGGTTTGACGCGGTCTCGTCCGGTCCCATGATGCGGAAGTTGCGCTCCTGTGCGTTGAGGCGGATGACGTCGCGCAGGAATCTGCCGAGTTCGCGCGTCGCTTCGCCGGTGACGCCGCCAGGCCGGGGCACCTCGACCGCGAAGCTGCGGAAGTCCGGCAGCTTCAGCTCTTTCTTCAGCAGCCCGCCATTGGCGTGCGGATTGGCGCCCATGCGGCGGTTGCCTTCGGGATTCAGCGCCTGCAGCTCGGAGGCGAGCGCGCCGTTCGCGTCGAACAGCTTTTCCGGCTCGTAGCTGCGCATCCAGTCTTCGAGCACTTTGAGATGCGCTGGATTCTCGCGGCAGGAGGAGACGGGCACCTGATGGGCGCGCCAAAAGCCCTCGACCTTGAGCCCATCGACTTCCTTGGGGCCGGTCCAGCCCTTCGGGCTGCGCAGCACGATCATCGGCCAGCGTGGCAGCTCGACCGCCTTGCGGCCGTCGCGGGCGTGCTGCTGGATCGAGCGGATGCTGGCGAGCGCGACGTCGAGCGCATCGGCCATGGTCCGGTGCATCAGCTTGGGATCGTCGCCCTCGACGAACAGCGGCTCGTGGCCGAGCCCGCGGAACAGCTCGCGGATCTCCGCGTCGCGCATCCGCCCCATGACAGTGGGATTGGCGATCTTGTAGCCGTTGAGATGAAGGATCGGCAGCACCGCGCCGTCCTGCGCCGGGTTCAAGAACTTGTTCGAGTGCCAGCTCGCCGCGAGCGGCCCGGTCTCGGCCTCGCCGTCGCCGATGACGCAGGCGACAATCAGGTCGGGATTGTCGAACGCCGCGCCATAGGCATGCACCAGTGCGTAGCCGAGTTCGCCGCCTTCGTGGATCGAGCCCGGCGTTTCCGGCGCGGCGTGGCTCGGGATGCCGCCGGGGAAGGAGAACTGCCGGAAAAGCTTGCGCAATCCGTCCGTGTCGCGCCCGATGTCGGGATAGATCTCGCTGTAGCTGCCTTCGAGATAGGTGTTGGCAACCATGCCCGGGCCGCCATGGCCGGGACCGCAGACATAGATCATGTCGAGGTCCAGCGTGCGGATGACGCGGTTGAGATGGGCGTAGATGAAGTTCAGCCCCGGCGTCGTACCCCAATGGCCGAGCAAACGCGGTTTGATCTGCTCGGGCCGCAACGGCTCGCGCAGCAACGGGTTGTCGAGGAGATAGATCTGGCCGACGGAGAGGTAGTTTGCGGCACGCCAGTAGCGATCGAGCAGATCGAGGTCGCTGCTCGCCGCGGCCGATTGTCGTTGATTTGTCATGTTCCTGCCGACTTTCACCCAGCGATCGTCACCAACCATGTTCCGGCGCGATCGATCCCTGCCGGATCGCCGGACCTGGATGTTGCGTGAGGTCAAAGGCGCGCGCCCGAACATTGGGCAGCGCTACTGTGCGTGGGGTTGTTTTCGCGTTCTCGTTCTTGATTTGTTCCTGCCGCATGCTATCTTGGCTTCATGAGTCGAGCATCCTCTCGTGCCCTCAAGCACCCGCCGGTCACGGCGCCCTCCGAGCCGGCGGGTGCGCCTTCAGATATTCCTGCCGCTTTCCCCGAGCTTGCCGTCGCGATCGACCGCGAGCGCAGGCGAGGGCGGGGCGCGCAATCCAACGCCAGCGGCCGCTTCGAAGCCGAGGCGCGCGTCGCCTTCGACGACGGCTGGCAGAGCCTGGATGAGCTGCCGCCGTTCAAGACCACGGTCGGGCTCGACACCTCGCGCAAGGTGATCACTCGCAACGAGTCCCCCGATATCGGTTTCGACCGCTCCATCAATCCCTATCGCGGCTGCGAGCATGGCTGCGTCTATTGCTTCGCACGGCCAACGCACGCCTATCTCGGCCTGTCGCCGGGGCTCGACTTCGAGTCAAAACTGTTTGCCAAGCCCGAGGCGCCGGCGCTGCTCGAGAAGGAGCTCGCCGCGCCCGGCTACGAGCCGCGGATGATCGCGATCGGCACCAACACCGATCCCTATCAGCCGATCGAGCGCGAGCGCAAAATCATGCGTGGCATTCTGGAGGTGCTGGAGCGTGCCGGCCACCCCGTCGGCATCGTCACCAAGTCGGCGCTGGTGACACGCGACATCGATATTCTCGCGCGGATGGCCAAGCGCAGCCTCGCCAAGGTCGCGATCTCGGTGACCTCGCTCGATCCGAACCTGGCGCGCACCATGGAGCCGCGGGCCTCGACGCCGCCGAAGCGGCTGGAAGCGCTGAAGCAGCTGTCGGATGCGGGCATTTCGACCACGGTCATGGTCGCGCCCGTGATCCCTGCGCTGAACGATTCCGAGATCGAGCGCATCCTGGATGCAGCGGCCCATGCAGGCGTCAAGGAGGCCTCCTACGTGCTGTTGCGGCTGCCGCTCGAAGTCCGCGATCTCTTCCGCGAATGGCTGATGGCGAACTATCCGGACCGCTACCGCCACGTCTTCACCCTGATCCGCGACATGCGCGGCGGTCGCGACTACGATTCGAAATGGGGCGAGCGGATGAAGGGCACCGGCCCGATGGCCTGGACCATCGGCCGCCGCTTCGAGATCGCCTGCGACAGGCTCGGCCTCAACAAACGGCGCGCGAAGCTGACGACGGATCATTTTGCCAGGCCGAAGCGGAACGGCGATCAGCTCAGCCTGTTCTAGAGGGAACGTGCACGAGGCGTATCATGAGTAAGGAATTGCCGACGCCGGTGCCGCGGCTGACCGTCATCACGCTGGGTGTAAGCGACATCCGCGCCAGCATTGCCTTTTATGACGCGCTCGGTTTCTCGCGCCGACTAAAGGCGACCGGCGAGGCCGTCGCGTTCTTCGACACCGGCGGTCCGGTGCTCGCGCTGTTTCCCTGGGATCAACTCGCGGCTGACGTGACTTTGCCGGACCAGCCGAGGTCATCAACGTTCCGCGGGATGACGCTCGCCTGGAACTGCCGGAGGCGCGAGGAGGTCGACACGGTGCTGGCCTTCTCGGTCGAGAAGGGTGCGACGCTGTTAAAAGCGGCGCATGAGACCAACTATGGCGGTTATTCCGGCTATTTCGCCGACCCCGATGGTCATCCCTGGGAGGTCGTGGTCGCGCCTGGCATTGATGTCGGCCAGGACCGGCGGGTGCATCTGACGGACTAACGCTGCCCGCTTGAATAACGGGAATTGTCCGGGGTTCCCTGTTGCGCGGACCCGACCGCTTGCGCAGGATCCCGGCCATGATTCGGGACAAGTCCGCCAACAAGCCGGCCAAGAAGGCCACGCCTCGGAAGCCTGCGAAGACCACGGTTGGCAAGGCCGAGGCCAGCAAGACCGAGGCCGGCAAGAGCGCAGCCAAGACGGGCATTATCGCCATCGCCCCGCCGAGCTTCCGCCGCGAGCGCGCGCTGATCAAGCGCGGGGTCTGGCCGGTGGCGGGCTGCGACGAGGCCGGCCGCGGGCCGCTCGCCGGGCCGGTGGTCGCGGCCGCCGTGATCCTCGATCCCGCCCGTATCCCGCGCGGCATCGACGATTCCAAGCGGCTGACGGCGGAAGAGCGCGAAAGACTGTTCGACAAGATCTGCGCGACCGCGCAGGTCTCCGTCGTCGTCGCCTCGCGCTCCCGGATCGACCGCGACAATATCCTGCGGGCCTCGCTGTGGGCCTTGAAGCGTGCGGTGGGCGCGCTGCCCGAGGCGCCCCGCCACGTCTTCGTCGACGGCCGCGACCGGCTCGATACGGCGTGCGATTGCGAGGCTGTGATCGGCGGCGACGGCATCGTCCTGTCGATTGCGGCGGCCTCGATCATTGCCAAGGTGACGCGCGACCGGCTGATGTGCGCGCTGGCGCAGGACTGCCCGGGCTACGGTTTCGAGCAGCACAAGGGCTACGCCGTTCCGGACCACCTCGACGCGCTCGACCGCCTCGGCCCCTCCGTCCACCACCGCAGCTTCTTCGCCCCCGTCGTCGCCGCCCGCGCCAAGCACATGCCCTGGACCGTCGAGCCGATCCCGGACTTGTTCGCGGTGACCGAGGTTGACGCGGAGCTGGAAGCGGACGTCGAAATCGACGCTTCAGCGAGGCTCTAGGGTCTCGTCCCGCAGCTTCCGCATCGTCATGGCCGGGCTTGACCCGGCCATCCACGTCTTTGCCGCCTGCTCCGAAGAACGTGGATGCCCGGGACAAGCCCGGGCATGACCGGCAGACGGTCGTTGCCACGACGCGCAGCGCCCTCTATCAAAACAGTCGTGAGCAATAGGGCCGGCTGCACGGGTTGGCTGCATCTTTCGGACGTTGCATGCGGTTTACCTCCCTGGTCATCGAGCTCATTCGCGCCCGGCCGCGGCTGATCGTGTGGATCGCCGTGCTGTTGCAGGCTGCGATGTGGCTGTTCGTGGCGCTGGTGTTCTACCGCAGCCCGCCCGGCAACCTCGCGACCCTGCTCGCCTTCGGCCGCGAATACCAGGTCGGCACCGATCTCGGCCCGCCTCTGGCCGTCTGGCTCGCCGACATCGCCTATCGCGCTGCCGGCGGCCACATGTTCGGCGTCTATGTGCTGGCCGAGCTGTGCGAGATCGCGACCTTCGTCGCGCTCTATCATCTGGCGCGCGCGGTGATTGGCGCCCAGCAGGCGGTGCTCGCCGTGCTCTTGACCATGACGCTGCTGGTCTTCTCATCCTCCGCGCTCGATTTCGGTCCGCTGGTGCTGGCGCGCCCGCTCTGGGCGCTGCTCCTGCTGCATTCCTGGCAACTCATCGGCCAGCGCCGCGGCAATGGCTGGTTCGCCTGGTCGATTGAAGCCGGGCTGTTGCTGCTCACGACGCCCGCGGCGATCTATCTCTTGCTGCTGCTTGTTATCTTCGCGCTCACGACCGCCGGCGGGCGCAGGACGCTGCGGGCGCTCGATCCGTTGTATGCGCTGGTCGTGGTCGCCGTGCTGGTGCTGCCTTATGCCATCTGGGTGATGCGCGCGGAGACGCTGACCGTGCCGGCCTTGCCGCAGCACTCGGAATTGAATGGCCGCGCGCTGAACGCGGCCTGGCTGCTCGGCGGCCTCGTGCTGGGCGCGGTGACGATCCCGGTCCTGGCCTTCCTCAACAGCCGCTGGTTCGCCGGCAAGGGCGACGAGGCACCGATCATCTACCGGCCGCGGGTCGAGCCGCTCGCGCGCAATTTCGTCTACTTCTTCGCGCTTGCGCCGGCGCTCGGCGGGGTCGTCATCTCCGGCCTGTTCGGGCTCGACGGCGTCGTCGGCGGTGCCGGCGCCGTGCTGCTGATGTCGGGGCTTGCCATGGTCGTCGCGGCCGGCGATCTCATCGCGATGCGCCGCGCGCGGTTGCTGCGCATGGTGTGGGCTGCCGCCGTGGCGGCGCCGGCTGCCGGCGTCGTGCTGGCATCCCTGCTGCTGCCCTGGACCGGCACCGGCGAGATCGCGACCTCGATGCCGGCCCGCGAAATCTCGGACTTCTTCGACGAGAGCTTTTCCCGCCGCACCAACCATCGCCTGCGCGCGGTCGCCGGCGAGACCCAGCTTGCGAGTCTGATCACGCTGCATTCCGGCCGGCCGCATCTGTTCATCGATGCCGAGCCTGCGCGCACGCCCTGGATGACGCCGGCAAGGTTCAGCGAGAGCGGCGGCGTCGTGGTCTGGCGCGCCTCCGACACTGCCGGTACCCCGCCGCCCGACATCCTCAAGCGCTTTCCCGGCATCGTGCCGGAAGTGCCGCGCGCCTTCGAATGGCTGGTGACCGGACGCCAGCAATTGCTGCGCATCGGCTGGGCCATCGTGCGGCCGAAGGGGACGTAAGTCGCACGCGCGCGCTCCCCCTCGTCATTGCGAGCGCAGCGAAGCAATCCAGAGTTTTTCCGCGGTGACAGTCTGGATTGCTTCGCTGCGCTCGCAATGACGGGGATGGGTCGTTCTGCGCCTCACGCGCCCGCCATCACCTTCGCGATTGCCCGCAGATCCTGCCAGGCCAGGCGCTTGTAGGACGGCGAGCGCAATAGATAGGCCGGGTGGAACGTCGGTAGCGCGCGGATGGTGCGCGCGCCGGTGTTGTAGTCGAACCAGCGGCCGCGGGTGCGCATGATGCCATCGCGCGTCGACAGCAGCGTCTGCGTCGAGGGATTGCCGAGCGTCACCAGCACGTCCGGATTCACCAGCTCAATCTGGCGCTGGATGAAGGGCAGACAGATCTGCGTCTCCTGCGGCGTCGGCGTGCGGTTGCCGGGCGGCCGCCACGGGATCACGTTGGCGATGTAGGCCGTGCTGCGGTTGAGCCCGATCGCGCCGATCATGAGGTCGAGCAGCTTTCCGCTGCGTCCGACGAAGGGCAGCCCTTCAATGTCTTCATCGCGGCCGGGCGCCTCGCCCACGAACATGATGCGCGCCTGCGGATTACCGTCGGCGAACACCAGCCGCGTCGCCGTATGTTTCAACGCGCAGCCCTCGAAGCTCTGCATCAGCTCGCGCAGCGCCTCCAGCGTCGGGGCGGTGCGCGCGGCCTCGCGGGCAGAAGCGATCGCGACCTCTGGTGCGGGCGCAACCTCACCGCGGATCACGGCCGGCGCGGCGACTGGCCGCGGTGCCTCGACCGGGGATGCTGCGCGTGGGGCCGGCGGCGGGGCGTCCGCCTCGGCCAGCCGGTCGATCGATTCCTCTGCGAGCGCGCAGTCGACACCGGCCTCCAGATAGAAGGCGAGAAGCTCTCGGACGGTGGGTGCGGGTTCGGGGATCATTTGGAAAATCGGACTTTTATATCAGTTTGGGGCGGCTTGCATCCCAATGGAACGCATTTCCGTGGTTGTCCTACCCGGAAAAATCGGAAACAAGGGAGCGCAAACGACCAAGGAACCGTCTCAAGGGCTGAGATCAGATGAGCACCGAAGAACTTCCCCCGCGCGAATCCATGGAATTCGACGTCGTCATCGTCGGCGCCGGCCCCTCCGGCCTTGCGGCCGCGATCCGGCTGAAGCAGCTCAACGCCGATCTCAACGTCGTCGTGGTGGAGAAGGGCTCCGAGGTCGGTGCGCATATTCTTTCGGGCGCGGTGATCGATCCGGCCGGGCTCGACAAGCTCGTCCCGGACTGGCGCGAGGATTCCGATTGCCCGCTGAAGACGCAGGTGAAGGACGATCGCTTCTACTGGATGACGGCTGGCGGCGCGATCAAGCTGCCGAACTTCATCATGCCGCCGCTGATGGACAATCATCACTGCTATATCGGCTCGCTCGGCAATGTCTGCCGCTGGCTGGCGCGCAAGGCGGAGGCGCTCGGCGTCGAGATTTATCCCGGCTTTGCCGCGACCGAGGTGCTGTATGACGAGCGGGGCGCGGTGAAGGGTATCGCCACCGGCGACATGGGCATTGGCAAGGACGGCAAACCGAAGGACTCCTTTACCCGCGGCATGGAATTGCTCGGCAAGTACACGCTGTTCGCGGAAGGCGCCCGCGGCAGCCTGACCAAGCAGCTGATCAACAAGTTCGCGCTCGACGCCAACAGCGAGCCGTCGAAATTCGGCATCGGCCTCAAGGAGGTCTGGCAGATCGACCCCGCCAAGCATCAGAAGGGTCTGATCCAGCACTCCTTCGGCTGGCCGCTCGACCTGAGGACCGGCGGCGGTTCGTTCCTCTATCATTACGACGACAATCTCGTCGCCGTCGGCTTCGTCGTGCATCTCAATTACAACGATCCGTATCTGTCGCCGTTCGACGAGTTCCAGCGCTTCAAGACCCATCCCTCGATCCGCGGCACCTTCGAAGGCGCCAAGCGGCTTGGTTATGGCGCGCGCGCCATCACCGAAGGCGGCTACCAGTCGGTGCCGAAGCTCAGCTTCCCGGGCGGTGCCCTGATCGGCTGCGCGGCCGGCTTCGTCAACGTCCCGCGCATCAAGGGCGTGCACAATGCGATGGGGACCGGCATGCTCGCCGCCGAGCAGGTCGCGGCCGCCATCGCTGCCGATCGCGCCAATGACGAGATCGTCGAGTACGAGAACGCCTGGCGCTCGTCGTCCGTCGGCAAGGATTTGTTCCTGGTCCGCAACGTCAAGCCGTTGTGGTCGAAGTTCGGCACCATGATCGGCGTCGCGCTCGGCGGCTTCGACATGTGGTGCAACACGCTGTTCGGCGGCTCGCTGTTCGGGACCCAGTCGCACGCCAAGCCCGATCGCGCGACGCTCGATCCGGCAAAGAACCACGTGCCAAGGAGCTATCCGAAGCCGGACGGCAAGATCACCTTCGACAAGCTGTCCTCGGTGTTCCTGTCCAACACCAATCACGAGGAGGACCAGCCGGTCCATCTCAAGGTGACCGACATGAACCTGCAGAAGACGTCCGAGCACGACGTCTTCGCCGGACCCTCGAACCGTTATTGCCCGGCCGGCGTCTATGAGTGGGTGGAGGAGGGCACGAGCCCGCGCTTCCAGATCAACGCCCAGAACTGCGTCCACTGCAAAACCTGCGACGTGAAGGACCCCAACGGCAACATCACCTGGGTTCCTCCGGAGGGCAGCGGCGGGCCGAATTACGAGGCCATGTAATCGCGAGGCCATGTGAGGCCGAATCTCAGGTCTGCCGACGCGGGCAATGTGACGCACGTTCGCGTGAGGAACGGGGTAGCCGACGGCCGCCGCAGCCACGATACGGCCATAGTAAGAGCGTTTTGGGCGGCTAGGGCCGGTTGTGGCGCGCGGAGGGGATCGCCCGGTCCGAATCCTTGCGGCGAAGCGCCAAAAGCGGCATTGTTCGCCCTGACGGTTCCGGGTCCCGATGCCACCGGCCGCGTTCGCATGCGAGACGGCCTTTTTGCTCCAAACCCTGGCACTACCAACTCAAGGCGAGCCCTGATGTTCTCAAATCGTTTCAACCGCTTGACCGTTGCTGCCATCGCCCTCCTGGGCACAGCGATCGCGACGGTCCCCGGCGGGGTCATGGCGCAGACGCCGGATCATCCGGCCGACACGGCGGCGCAGTTTCCGACCCGAAATGACCTGAAGGCGCTCACGACCTCCGGCAGCTATCTCGCCGCCCGCCACGCCAGCGTCGAGCGCGATGCGGCGTCCGCCGCCGCCTTCTACCGCTCCGCGCTGCGCAGCGATCCCAAGAACAACGAGCTGCTCGACCGCGCCTTCATTTCCTCGGTTGCGGACGGCGACATTGATGAAGCGGTCAAGCTCGCCGAGCGCATCCTCACCATCGACAAGACCAATCGCGTCGCACGTCTCGTCGTCGGCGTGCACGATCTCAAGTTCAAGAAGTACGCGACCGCGCAGAGCAACATCAACCAGTCGATCCGCGGTCCCATCACTGATCTCGTCGCCACGCTGCTGTCGGGCTGGGCCGCCTATGGCGCCGGCGACGCCAAAGGCGGTATCGCCGCCATCGACAAGCTGGCCGGTCCCGAATGGTATCCGCTGTTTAAGGATCTCCACGCCGGCATGATCCTCGAGCTCGCCGGCAAGGAGAAGGACGCGGGCGTCCGCTTCGAGCGCGCCTACAAGCTCGACGATTCCATGCTGCGCATCACCGAGGCCTATGGCCGCTGGCTGTCGCGCAACAAGGATTCCGCCGCTGCGACCGCCGTCTATCAGGCCTTCGACAAGAAGCTCGCCCGTCATCCGTTGATTCAGGAAGGCCTGCGCGAGACCAAGGCCAGCAAGAAGATGCCGCCGTTGGCCGATTCCGCGCAAGCCGGTGCGGCCGAAGCTCTCTACGGCATCGGCGCTACCCTGACCCGCCGCGGCGGCGAGGACCTCGCGCTGGTCTATCTCCAGCTCGCGCTCTACCTCCAGCCCACCCATCCGCTGGCACTGCTGTCGCTCGCCGATCTCTACGAGTCCGTGAAGCGGCCGCAGATGGCCATCAAGGTCTATGAGCGCGTGCCGTCGTCCTCGCCGCTCAAGCGCAATGCGCAGATCCAGCTCGCGGTCGATCTCGATTCCGCCGACCGCACCGACGAGGCGATCAAGATCCTCAAGGGCGTCGTCAGCGAGGATCCGAAGGACCTCGAAGCCATCATGGCGCTCGGCAATCTCGAGCGCGGCCGCAAGAAGTTCGGCGACTGCGGTGCGACCTATTCGCAAGGCATCGACGTGCTGCCGGCCGGCAACGACAAGGCCAACAGCGTCTGGTACTATTACCGCGGCATCTGCGAGGAGCGCTCCAAGCAGTGGGGCAAGGCCGAAGCCGACATGAAGAAGGCGCTCGAGCTCCAGGCCGACCAGCCGCACGTCCTCAATTATCTCGGCTATTCCTGGATCGACCAGGGCGTGAACCTCGACGAAGGCATGAAGATGATCAAGCGCGCCGTCGAGCAGCGCCCCGACGACGGCTACATCGTCGACTCCCTGGGCTGGGCCTATTACCGCATCGGCAATTACGAGGAGGCGGTGAAGAATCTCGAGCGTGCGATCGACCTCAAGCCCGAGGATCCCACCATCAACGATCACCTTGGCGACGCCTATTGGCGCGTCGGCCGTACACTGGAAGCCAAATTCCAGTGGGCCCATGCCCGCGATCTCAAGCCCGAGCCGGAGGAGCTGCCGAAGATCGAGGCCAAGATCGCCAACGGCATGTCGGACGATAATTCGAACTCTTCGGCGGCGCAGGCCGAGAAGAAAAAGGATGACGGCAAGGGCGGCTGATCTGTGCGCATGATCCGGAATGGCGGGTAATAGCTTTCCGACAAAATCATGCGAAAGAAGGAAGTAAGGTGTGGGGGCGTGTCGCCGATGCCGGCGTTGGTTGAAGAAGGACGGGCGAAGGTCAATTTGAGCCTTCGCGTCGTCGGCCGTCGCACTGACGGCTATCATGATCTCGAAAGCGTGGTTGCGTTTGCGGACTGTGCCGATCGCCTCACGCTGGAGCCGGGCGGCGAGCTGAAGCTCACTACCACAGGGCCGCTCGCGGCGGCTTGCGGCGACACTGCTGACAATCTCGTGTTCAAGGCGGCTAAGCTGTTGGCCGAGGCCGTGCCAAACCTGAAGCTGGGTGCCTTCGCACTCGACAAGGTGCTGCCGGTCGCGGCCGGCATCGGCGGCGGCTCGGCCGATGCGGCTGCGGCGCTGCGGCTGCTCGCGCGCCTCAACAATTTGTCGCTCGACGATCCCCGCTTGAAGAAGGTTGCGCTCGCGACCGGCGCCGACGTGCCGGTGTGCCTGCTTTCGCGCGCCTGCGACATGACCGGTGTCGGCGAGCAATTGCTGCCGCTCGCGCTGCCGAGCATGCCCTGCGTCATGGTCAATCCGCGCGTACCGGTCGCGACCAAGGACGTGTTCCAGGCGCTCGGCCTGCGTAATGGCGAGCTGCTGGTCGGCGCCACCTCGGTCTTCGGGGCCGCGGCCTGGCCGGAGGAGGGCGCCTCGATTGCCGATTGGGTCGACGTTCTCGAAACCGTCGCCAACGACCTCGAAGCTCCCGCGATGCGCATCGAGCCCGTGATCGGCGACGTGCTGGGGGCACTGCGCGACTCCGCAGGCGTCAAGCTCGCCCGCATGTCCGGCTCCGGCGCGACATGCTTTGCGATCTTCGGCGAGATCGCTGACGCCCGCACCGCCGCCGAAAAAATCCGGCGCGATCACCCCGGCTGGTGGGTCCATTCGGGGACGCTGAGCTAGGATGTCTTCGTTAAGCCCGGGGAGAGTTCCGCCTTGTCGCGGAACTGGGTGAGACCAGTGCCTTTCTCGAGGCCCGGCTGGATCTTCGCCAACGAAAGCACTAGCCTTCATCCGCGCAACCAAATGCCAACGGAGGTTCTCCGTGGAACATCGCGGCATCAGTTTCTCGATTGTCGAAATGAGCTTTCCGCACGGCTGGAGATGGACCGTCGGAAAGGGCAAGACAGTTACGGTCGGCGTCTGCGCCACCAGGCAGGATGCGATCCGTCAGGCCCAGACCTTTATCGACGCAGTTGTGGATTGGGCCGTCTAGATTCCCGACTCTAGCCGGGCACGGGCCGCCGCGCCAATGCGAGTGACAAGCCGAGGCCGGCGATGAAGACGCCGGAGCCTTGCGTCAGGCTCCGCATCAGGTGCGGCCGGCCGATCAGTTGCGTGCGCGTTGCAGAAGCCATCAGCACCACGACGCCGTCGGCGAGCGTGTTCAGCGCCACCGAGATCGCGCCGAGCGCGATGAATTGCAGCGTGGGACTCGATGCTGCCGGATCGAGGAACTGCGGAATGAAGGCGAGGAAGAACGCCGCGGTCTTCGGGTTCAGCGCCTCGACCAGCACGCCGTCTCGGAACGCTCGCTTGTCGCCGACAGCTTCGCTCTCAAGCGACAGAACGCGGCCGGCGCTGCGAAACGTGCGAACGCCGAGCCAGACCAGGTAGAGCGCGCCGACGAACTTCACGACGGCGAACAGTTCGGCACTGGCGAGGATGATCGCGGAGATACCGAGGCTGCCCGCCAGCACATGGACCAGACCGCCCAGAGCTGTGCCCGCGGTCGACGCGAATCCGCTCGTCCGCCCTTCCGACAGCGTTCGGGCCGCCACGTAGAAGATGCCGGGGCCAGGAATTGCGGCAATGACGAGTGCGGCCGCCAGGAATAGCCAGAAATTCGTTGCGCTCATCCTGTTGTCGTAGCGCTGTCTGGCGTGATTGCAAGTGCTCTCGTCTTACCGGCCGGCTACACCCAGGCCGTGCATCCTTCGAGGCGTCAGCCGCGATGCCGGGCATCGCGCCGCTTGCGCCATAGCACCTAATGCGACCGCGCCAGGCAGAACGCCACGACCTGCTCCAGTGCGCTCTTCATCGGCGACGACGGGAATAGCGCCAGTGCGTCGACCGCCATGGCACCGTAGTGCTGGGCGCGGCTCAGCGTGTCCTCGAGCGTGCGGTGCTTGTTCATCAGGCCGAGGGCGTGGTCAAGATCGCCGTCGCCGATCTCGCCGCGCTCGAGCGCCCGGATCCAGAACGCGCGTTCGGTGTCATTGCCGCGGCGGAAAGCGAGCACGACGGGAAGCGTGATCTTGCCTTCGCGAAAATCGTCGCCGGTGTTCTTGCCGAGCTTGGCGCTCTTGCCGCCATAATCGAGCACGTCGTCGACGAGCTGGAAGGCGATGCCGAGATTCATGCCGACCGAGCGGCAGGCGGTCTGCTCGGCCTTCGGGCGGTTGGCGATCACCGGCCCGACCTCGCAGGCGGCCGCGAACAGCTCGGCGGTCTTGCCGCGGATCACGGCGAGATATTCGTCCTCGGTGGTTGCGGTGTTCTTGGCGGCGGCAAGCTGCATCACCTCGCCCTCGGCGATGGTCGCGGCGGCGGCGGACAGGATGTCGAGCGCGCGGAGCGAGCCGACCTCGACCATCATGCGAAAGGCCTGGCCGAGCAGGAAGTCGCCGACCAGCACGCTCGCCTCGTTGCCCCACAGCATGCGCGCCGAGAGCTTGCCGCGGCGCAATTCGCTCTCGTCGACAACGTCGTCGTGCAGAAGGGTCGCGGTATGCATGAATTCGACGGAGGCGGCGAGCTTGACGTGGCCATCGCCGGTGTAGCCGGCGAGGTTGGCCATGGCGAGCGTCAGCATCGGGCGTAATCGCTTGCCGCCGGAGGAGATCAAATGGTTGGCGACCTCGGGGATCATGGTTACTTCAGAGCCGGTTCGCGACAAAATCGTCGCGTTGACGCGCTCCATGTCGGGAGCAACAAGGGCAACCAGCTCTTCGATCGACGCGCCGGGGGTTTCGAAAGGTACGATGACGGCCACGCCGGTCTCCAATATTTGCCCCGGAGGGGCTATTCTGATGGAAAGACAATAGAAACTGGACGCGGATGCGGCAAGGGCCGCGGAACCATTGACATTGCAGGTTCAACCCCGTCAGGCAGGAGTCCTGTGTTTTGCGAGAACTGGTTCGGACCAACGATATGGTGCTGGTGTCGGCAATCGGCGCGCTGCTCGACGGCGCCAACATCCATCACCTGGTGCTGGACCAGAACATGAGCATCATCGAGGGCTCGCTCGGCATTTTGCCGCGGCGGATCCTGGTCCATGAGGACGATGCGAAGGAGGCCCGGCAGCTTCTGACCGATGCCGGGCTCAGCCACGAACTGCGCGGCGATGAGTGAGACCTTGCCCGACCTCACCGAGGATGCGTTTCTCGGCGGGCAGCTGCGTCTGAAGCAGAAGCGGTCGGGCCACCGCGCGGGACACGACGCTATCCTGCTCGCGGCGGCGACGGAGGCCCGGGCAGACGACCGCGTGGTCGATCTCGGCGCCGGCGTCGGCACGGCCGGGCTGGCGCTGGCCCGGCGCGTGGCCGGCATCAACCTCCGCCTGGTCGAGATCGATCCGGAGCTGGCAGAGCTCGCGCGCTCCAATGCAGCGGCAAATGCGATCGCTGCCGAGGCGATCGTGCTCGACATCGCGGCCGACGCACAGGCCTTCGCGGCAAATCGCCTTATGCCCGACAGTGCCGACATTGTGATGATGAACCCGCCCTTCAACGATTCCACGCGGCATCGCGGTTCGCCGGACGAGGCGCGGCACATCGCGCATGTGGCGACCAAGGAAACGCTGGACGCCTGGGTGCATGCGGCGCGGCGCATCCTCCGATCGAACGGCGTGCTGACTTTGATCTGGCGTGCGGATGGGATAGCAGAGGTTTTGGCAGCGCTGTCACGCGGCTTCGGCAGCCTGTCGATCCTGCCGGTTCACGGTGAGGCGGGGCGGCCGGCGATCCGTCTGCTGGTGCGCGCAGTCAAAGGCGGCCGCGCGCCGACGCGATTGCTGCCGGGCCTCACGCTCAACGAAGAGTCACATGTGCCCAAAAAAGAGGTGACGGATATTCTGGAAGGGAGAGCGGCTTTGCCGTTGTCGGAGTCGTGACGGCTTACTGCGGAAGCGATTCCGACTGCTGTTCTTGCGGCGAAGTGAAGCGAATCGCTGTGAAAAGCGCCCCGATCAACAGTATCAGCAGATAGATTTTCATGTCGCTCTCCGCTGGCGCATTGCAGCCTCCCAACGGGAAATCTGCAAAACACGTTCCAGGCACTTCCAATGACAGTCGCGTGATAAGAAATGGTTAATCAGAGGTAATGGCATGGCCGAACAATTGAACGATCGCGAAGGTTCCGGCCTGCCCGACAAACTGATGCAATATCTGCCTGCGCGCTTCCGTCCCGGCACGGCGGTGGTGCCGGTGGTGCGGCTATCCGGCGTGATCGGCGCGGTGACGCCGCTGCGTCCAGGCATGACGCTCGCGGGCCTCGCGCGGGTGCTGGAGCGCGCCTTCGCGGTCCGCAACGCCAAGGCGGTGGCGCTGGTGATCAACTCGCCCGGCGGCTCGCCGGTGCAGTCGCGCCAGATCTATCTGCGCATCAAGCAGCTCGCGGCCGAGAAGAAGCTGAAGGTTTTGGTGTTCGTCGAGGACGTCGCGGCGTCCGGCGGCTACATGATCGCCTGCGCGGGCGACGAGATCATTTGCGATCCATCCTCGATCCTCGGCTCGATCGGCGTGGTCGGCGGCAGCTTCGGTTTCCAGGAGGCGATCAAGCGGCTCGGCATCGAGCGGCGCCTGTACACCGCCGGCTCGCACAAGGCGATGCTCGATCCGTTCCTGCCCGAAAACCCTGATGACGTGGCGAAGCTGAAGGCGATCCAGCGCGAGATCCACCAGATCTTCATTGCGCTGGTGAAGGAGAGCCGCGGCGTGCGGCTGAAGAGTGCCGACGACACATTGTTCACCGGAG
Source organism: Bradyrhizobium sp. 142 (assembly GCF_023074015.1). Lineage (NCBI taxonomy): Bacteria > Pseudomonadati > Pseudomonadota > Alphaproteobacteria > Hyphomicrobiales > Nitrobacteraceae > Bradyrhizobium > Bradyrhizobium sp. 142. Next base: position 8,147 of record NZ_JADPKQ010000311.1, on the reverse strand, counting down.
AGTACTGGGCCGGCGAGAGTGCGATCGCTCTAGGGCTCGCCGATGGCATCGGCGATCTCCGCTCAACTCTTCGTGCCCGCTATGGCGAGCAGGTTCTCACCCCCGTGATCGCACAGCCGAGCGGGCTGCTGTCCGGCCTTCTGGGGCGCAAATCGCCCGGCGCCGGCCAGCTTGCGGCCCTGGAATCGATGGCCGGTCTGCCGGACGAGCTGATTTCAGCGGTCGAAACCCGCGCGATTTGGGCAAAATTCGGGTTCTAGCCGGCACCCTGCCGCGCCATTTGGCCTCTCGGTGAGCCAATTGCGGCGCGGCCCGGTCTGCGCAAGAATGTCCGTGGGGGCTGAGCATTGAACAAGGATCGACCGATGCCGCCGTTCGTCGCTTTCGCGGGCGTCCTAGGCGGGCTTGCCGTGGTCCGCTGGGCCTACAAGACCGCTATCCGGATCAACCAGGAGCTGGAGGAGATGCGCCTGTCGCGCGTCGCCGAGGCCGCCCACATGGGGGAAATCCGGACGCTGAAACAGGACCCGGTGACCGGAGCTTACCGGCCGGGTTAGTTCTCTCCGCGCGCAAGGTGATCTCCCTCTCCCGCTTGCGGGGGAGGGGTAGGGAGGGGGTGTCTCCGCAAGCGAGACGCCCAAGAGGATAGAGCCCTCTCCCGGCGCTCTTGGGACGATGCTTCGCATCGCCCGGCGCGCGCCGACCTCTCCCGCAAGCGGGAGAGGTAAGAAGCACCCCTTCGCCTTGATTCCCATCCCCGCCGTCGATACGGTCCCGCGCGATTCATCCCCCGCGAGAGCCTGATTTGACGATGGACGCCTCATTGCCCGCCCATATGCGCCCGGAACGCTCGTTCCAGGGTTTTATCCTCGCGCTCCAGCGGTTCTGGGCCGAGCAGGGCTGCGTCATCCTGCAGCCCTACGACATGGAGATGGGCGCAGGCACCTTCCATCCGGCCACCACCCTGCGCGCGCTCGGGCCAAAGCCCTGGAACGCCGCCTATGTGCAGCCCTCGCGCCGGCCCAAGGATGGCCGCTACGGCGAGAACCCGAATCGGATGCAGCACTACTACCAGTTCCAGGTGATCATGAAGCCGTCGCCGCCGAACCTTCAGGAGCTGTACCTGAAGTCGCTCGCCGCGATCGGCATCGATTCCGCCGTGCACGACATCCGCTTCGTCGAGGACGACTGGGAGAGTCCGACGCTGGGCGCCTGGGGTCTCGGATGGGAGTGCTGGTGCGACGGCATGGAAGTGAGCCAGTTTACCTATTTCCAGCAGGTCGCGGGCTTCGAATGCGCGCCGGTCGCGGGCGAGCTCACCTATGGGCTCGAGCGCCTGGCGATGTATGTGCAGGGCGTCGACCGCGTCTATGATCTCAATTTCAACGGCCGCGACGGTGACGCCAAGGTCACCTACGGCGACGTCTTCCTGCAAGCCGAGCGGGAATATTCGCGGCATAATTTCGAAGTCGCCGACACCACGATGCTGTTCGAGCAGTTCAAGATGGCGGAAGCCGCCTGCAAGAAATATCTCGACGCGGGTTGGCAAAAAAAATCTGAATCGGGCAAGCGCGAGGCGCATTTGATGGCGCTGCCCGCCTACGACCAGTGCATCAAGGCAAGCCACGTGTTCAATCTGCTCGATGCGCGCGGCGTGATCTCGGTGACGGAGCGGCAGAGCTACATCTTCCGCGTGCGCGAACTGGCAAAGGCCTGCGGCGAAGCCTGGATGCACACCGAAGCCGGTGGAGCGGCCTGATGCCCGATCTGTTGCTTGAACTGTTCTCGGAAGAAGTCCCCGCCCGCATGCAGGCGAAGGCGGCCGACGATCTGCGCCGCATGGTCACCGACAAGCTCGTCGCCGAAGGTCTCGTTTATGAGGGCGCGAAAGCCTTCGCGACGCCGCGCCGCCTGGCGTTGACCGTGCACGGCATCCCTTCGCGCCAGCCCGATCTGAAGACCGAACGCCGCGGGCCGAAAATGGGCGCGCCCGATGCGGCCGTGCAGGGCTTCTTGAAAGCGACGGGTTTGACATCGCTCGACGAAGCCAAGATCCAACGCGACCCCAAGGGCGATTTCTACATCGCGCTGATCGAGAAGCCGGGCCGCCCGGCGATCGACGTGCTCGCCGAAATCCTCCCTGTCATCATCCGCACCTTCCCCTGGCCAAAATCGATGCGCTGGGGCGCGCGCTCCGGCAAACCAGGCTCGCTGAACTGGGTGCGCCCGCTGCACGCAATCACCGCCACGTTCGGCCTCGAGACCGAAGAGCCGGATGTCGTGAAGTTCTCGGTGGACGGCATCGAGGCCGGCCAGACCACCTATGGCCATCGCTTCATGGCACCGGCACCAATTCAGGTGCGCCGCTTTGAGGACTACGAAGCCAAGCTGAAGGCCGCGAAGGTCATCCTCGATCCGCAGGCACGCAAGAACATCATCCTCGCTGACGCCAAGGAGCTGGCGTTCGCACAGGGACTTGAGCTGGTCGAGGACCAGGTGCTGCTGGACGAGGTTTCGGGTCTCGTCGAATGGCCGGTCGTCATGATGGGATCGTTCGAGAAGGAGTACCTCGCGATTCCGGACGAGGTGATCCGCGCCACCATCCGCAACAACCAGAAGTGCTTCGTCGTTAGGGATCCCAAGACGGGCAAGCTGACCAACAAATTCGTTCTCACCGCCAATATCGAGGCGGCCGACGGCGGCAAGAGCATCGTCGCCGGCAACGAGCGCGTCATCCGTCCGCGGTTGTCCGATGCGAAGTTCTTCTATGAGACCGACCTGAAGACGAAGCTGGAGGAACGGCTGCCGAAGTTCGAGCAGATCGTGTTCCACGAGAAGCTCGGTACGCAGGCGGAGCGGATTAAGCGCATCGCACGCCTCGCCGCCGAGATCGCGCCGCTGGTGGGCGCCGATGTCAGCAAGGCCAAGCGCGCCGCGCATCTGGCAAAGGCGGATTTGCTGACCGAAGTCGTCGGCGAATTCCCGGAAGTGCAGGGGCTGATGGGCAGGTACTACGCGCTGGCCCAGGGCGAAGACGCCTCTGTCGCCGCGGCCTGCGAGGAGCACTACAAGCCGCAGGGGCCCGCTGATCGCGTGCCGACCGATCCGGTGAGCGTCGCAGTGGCGTTCGCCGACAAGATCGATACGCTGGTTGGGTTCTGGGCGATCGACGAGAAGCCGACGGGATCGAAAGATCCTTACGCGTTGCGGAGAGCAGCGCTCGGCGTGATTAGGATCATCGTCGACAACAATCTGCGCCTTCCGCTTTGGAAGCTGCTCAGCCAGCACGCCGTCCAGATAACGTCTATCCTCTACGAGGAAGGAATCGATTTGATCGCTGAGCTGTCCGATTGGATTGGCGACGCGCAATACGCCGAGATTCCGAGCATTTCATTTTCGAACAAGGTGACGGAGTCGGCCTACAAGGTGCTGAAGCCCCGCGTTCACGATCTGCTCGCCTTCTTCGCCGACCGCCTGAAAATCCAGCTCCGCGAGCAGGGCGCGCGGCACGATCTCGTCGACGCCGTGTTCGCGCTCGGCGGTCAGGATGATCTGTTGATGATCGTCCGCCGCGTCGAGGCGCTCGGCAAATTCCTCGAGAGCGACGACGGCAAGAATTTGCTCGCCGGCATCAAGCGCGCCAGCAATATCCTTGGCATCGAGGAGAAGAAGGACAAACGCAGCTTCGATGGCGCGCCGGAGCCTGCGCTCTACAGCCTCACCGAGGAGAAAGTGCTGGCCAAGGCAATCGGTGAGGTGAAGGCGGACGCCAGTGCCGCCGTTGCCAAGGAGGATTTTGCCGCGGCGATGAGCGCGATGGCAAAGCTGCGTCCCCCGGTCGATGCATTCTTCGAGAAAGTTCGTGTCAACGACGACGACCCGAAGGTGCGCGAGAACCGGCTGAAGCTGCTAAATGAGATCCGCAGCGCCACGCGTGCGGTCGCGGATTTCTCGAAGATCCAGGATTAACTGCGCAACAATTGAGCCTGTCATTCCGGGGCGCGCGAAGCGCGAGCCCGGAATCCATTCATCGTCATGCGCTGTGGCCCGATGGATTCTGGGCCCAAGCCTTCGGCATGTCCCGGAATGACGGTGGTGAGCGTAAGGCAAAAAAGCCCCGCCCGGCGGGGGGAGGACCGGGCAGGGCCTGATGTCCGATTTAAACTGCATGCGCCGGTCTCGATCGGCGCGCCGGACATCGAGTTGAACTGAATTAGTCCAGCACCTCGACGATGCGCCGCGAGCGCGGCTCGACCAACACGGTTTCGCCGTTCACGACGGTGTAGCGGTAGGTGGTGGCGCCGAAACGCTGCGGGACGTCATAATAAGTGACGCCGGCATCGGGTAAGGTGGCACCGACCACCACGCGACCCGGAATGCTGAAAGCCGGCACACGTTGTTCGACGACATAGTCGCGGAAAGCCGGCCGCTGTTCGACCGCGATGGTCGGGCCGCTGTCGACCACGGCGGGCGCGCGGCCCACCGTGACATCGCTTTGCGCCTGCGCTGCGACCGGCGAGCCAATCGCGGCCGCGAGCGCTGCAAGAGCAAGAATCCTGTTCCGCATAGGCAACTCCTTCGACGTGATTTTCGGGAAGCGCCAGTGGCGCGACTGGTTGCCAATGCATGCGTCCAGGCAATGTTCCGGCAAATGCGCGGCCACATTCGAGGCAATTTCAGGCAGTTTTCGCGAAGCGTGGAACCTGCGCCACCCCTAACGCGTCTCTCCCCGCGGAACTCGGTCCGCTATGATCTGCCCCGCGATTCGCCTCACGCTACCCCAAGTCTGGAAAGATAATTCATGCACATCACCGTCGCCCACATTTCGCCAATCCTATCGCTGATTGCGGGCGTGCTCATCCTGATCATGCCGCGGCTCCTCAATCTGATCGTCGCGATCTTTCTCATCATAAATGGTGCGATCGGGCTCGGATTATTGAGGTGGCTCCATCTCTAGGCCTTCATTTTCCGGAACTCTTCGACTTGCGCCCGCCCGCCCAAAGTGGTGTAAGCGCGCGATTTCCCATTCCTCTCGCAGGTTGTATGCAAGCTATGGCCAAAGCCGCCTCGAAGCCCAATAAAACTCCAGCGAAAATGCCAGCGAAATCAAAGTCCTCCGCCAAGGCGAAAGCTGCGCCGGCGGCTCGCAAGGCGCTTCCGAAGAGCGCCTCGAAACCGGTCGCCAAATCAGCTGCGAAGCCCGTTGCCAAGCCGGCCGCGAAGGCTGCGACCAAGCCGGCTGTGCCGAAGGTTGCCGCCAAAACCGCGCCCATCAAGCCAGCACCGGGCAAGGCGGCGCCCGTCGCGGCCAAGGCGGGCAAGTGGGTCTACACGTTCGGTGACGGCAAGGCCGAGGGCAGCGCCGAGATGCGCGACCTGCTAGGCGGCAAGGGCGCCAACCTCGCCGAGATGGCCAATCTCGGGCTGCCGGTGCCTCCGGGCTTCACCATCCCCACCTCGGTCTGCACCTACTTCTATGCACACGACAAGACCTATCCGAAGGAGTTGCAGTCGCAGGTTGAGAAGGCGCTCGACTATGTCGGCAAGTTGACCGGCAAGGTGTTCGGCGACGGCAAGAACCCGCTGCTGGTCTCGGTCCGCTCCGGCGGCCGCGCCTCGATGCCGGGCATGATGGATACCGTGCTCAATCTCGGCCTCAACGACGAGACGGTGGAAGCGCTGTCGGAGCTCTCGGGCGATCGCCGCTTCGCCTATGACAGCTATCGTCGCTTCATCACCATGTATTCCGACGTGGTGCTCGGGTTCGAGCATCATCACTTCGAGGAGATCCTCGATACCTTCAAGGACAGCCAGGGCTACACGCTCGACACCGATCTGTCCGCCGAGGACTGGGTCGAACTGGTCGGCAAGTACAAGGACGCTGTCGCGCGCGAGATCGGCAAGGATTTTCCGCAGGACCCGCACGACCAGCTCTGGGGCGCGATTGGTGCCGTGTTCTCCTCCTGGATGAACACGCGCGCGGTGACTTATCGCAGGCTGCACGACATTCCGGAATCCTGGGGCACCGCGGTCAACGTGCAGGCGATGGTGTTCGGCAACATGGGCGAGACGTCGGCCACCGGCGTTGCCTTCACCCGCAATCCCTCGACCGGCGAGAGCAAGCTCTACGGCGAGTTCCTGATCAACGCGCAAGGCGAGGACGTGGTCGCGGGCATCCGCACGCCACAGGACATCACCGAGGACGCGCGGAAGGAGTCGGGCTCCGACAAGGCGTCGATGGAATCGGCGATGCCGGAGGCCTTCAAGGAGCTGACGCGGATCTACACGCTGCTCGAGAAGCACTACCGCGACATGCAGGACATGGAGTTCACGGTCGAGCAGGGCAAGCTCTGGATGCTGCAGACCCGCGGCGGCAAGCGTACCGCCAAGGCGGCGCTGCGCATCGCCATCGAGCTCGCCAATGAAGGCCTGATCACCAAGAAGGAGGCGGTGACGCGGATCGATCCGGCCTCGCTCGATCAGCTGCTGCATCCGACCATCGATCCCGACGCCAAGCGCGACGTGATCGCGACCGGCCTGCCGGCCTCGCCCGGTGCTGCCTCCGGCGAGATCGTGTTCTCTTCGGATGAGGCGGCAAAGCTTCAGGGCGATGGGCGCAAGGTCATTCTGGTTCGGATCGAGACCAGCCCCGAAGACATCCACGGCATGCACGCCGCCGAAGGCATCTTGACCACCCGCGGCGGCATGACCTCGCATGCGGCGGTGGTCGCGCGCGGCATGGGCAAGCCCTGCGTCTCCGGCTGCGGCACCATCCGCGTCGATTACGGCCGCGGCACCATGAGCATCGGCTCGCGCACCTTCAAGACCGGCGACGTCATCACCATCGACGGCTCGCTCGGCCAGGTGCTCGCCGGCCGCATGCCGATGATCGAGCCGGAGCTCTCCGGCGAGTTCGGCACGCTGATGAACTGGGCCGACCAGGTCCGCAAGATCGGCGTCCGTGTCAATGCCGACACGCCCGAGGACGCCCGCACCGCAATCAAGTTCGGCGCGGAAGGCATCGGTCTGTGCCGCACCGAGCACATGTTCTTCGAGGAGACGCGCATCCGCACGGTGCGCGAGATGATCCTCTCCGAGGACGAGCAGTCGCGCCGTGCTGCACTTGCCAAGCTGCTGCCGATGCAGCGTGCCGACTTCGTCGAGCTGTTCGAGATCATGAAGGGCCTGCCCGTCACGATTCGCTTGCTGGATCCGCCGTTGCACGAGTTCCTGCCGCACACCCATGCCGAGGTCGAGGAAGTGGCGCGCGCCATGAACACCGATCCCAGGCGTTTGGCCGACCGCGCGCGCGAGCTGTCGGAGTTCAATCCGATGCTCGGATTCCGCGGCTGCCGTATCGCGATCGCCTATCCGGAGATCGCCGAGATGCAGGCGCGTGCGATCTTCGAAGCCGCTGTCGAGGCCGAGAAGCGAACCGGCAAGGCCGTGGGCCTCGAGGTGATGGTGCCGCTGATCGCGACCAAGATGGAGCTCGACCTCGTCAAGGCGCGCATCGACGCCACCGCGAAGGCGGTGATGCGCGACACCAACACCAAGCTCGCCTATCAGGTCGGCACCATGATCGAGCTGCCGCGCGCTTGCCTGCTCGCGGCCGAGATCGCGCAGTCCGCGGAGTTCTTCTCCTTCGGCACCAACGATCTGACGCAGACCACCTACGGCATCAGTCGCGACGATGCGGCGGGCTTCCTCGGGACCTATGTGTCCAAGGGGATTCTCCCGATCGATCCTTTCGTCGCGCTCGACCAGGAAGGCGTCGGCGAGCTTGTCAAGATCGGCGTTGCGCGCGGCCGTAAGACGCGTCCCTCGCTCAAGGTCGGCATTTGCGGCGAGCACGGCGGCGATCCGGCTTCGGTCGCGTTCTGCCACACGATCGGCCTCGACTACGTCTCCTGCTCGCCCTACCGCGTGCCGATCGCACGTCTGGCCGCCGCGCAAGCCGCGCTCGGCAAGGCGGTTGCGAGCCAGGCGTAAGCAAACACCGAGACAACAGTTGAGAAAGAGGCGGGGCCAAACCCCGCCTCTTTTCGTTGGTGTGCCGAGCATGTTCGACAGCTTGGAGGTGGAAGTCCTTTACCCAGCCTGATGGCGGCGAAGGGTTAGCGAAGCGCAAGGGCGTCATCGCGAGA
>NZ_JADPKQ010000485.1:0-41499 GCF_023074015.1 Bradyrhizobium sp. 142 | reverse complement strand
CAAACAGGATCGACACCTCATGAGCCAGACGCCCTGTAAGCGATGCGACTATCTGCTTCCGATATGCTGGTCCCGCGCCGGCGGCGATCTCGCTCAACCCAATGGCATCCGTCAGCGTGCGGATCGCCCCTCGATCCGATCCAAGCGACCGCCGAAGCTCCTCCCGCACTCGCCCGATCTCGCGTGCGCGCAGATATCCAGCTGGCATCAGGCTAACATCACCCACGTCATCGACATCGGCACCAACATTAAATCCCCATAGCGCTCGCCGCACTATCGGTGCCCAACTTCCCGCGACTTCGTGCCTTGGCGCTTTTTGGACGCCGGTCAGTTGAGCGTGCCGAGCCTCCTTGTTGCCGGCGTCCAAAAACCAACACATCATCCGACGTGATTGCCTGTGAATAATCTAGGAGTCCGGGCCGCGGAGCGGCACTGGTCGAGGTGTTGGGTCAATCCGGCCGCCGGAGCCGAACAACCATCCAGTCTCTAAGCGGAACGCAAACCTACCCGGCGCCGGAAACTAGATTGCCGACACAGCTTCTCGACGAAACGAATGTGGGCTAAGAGGTGCGCGTGTGGACAGTCGCAAGCTGTTCTATCTCAAGCGTTCGGCCGCCGCAGTTAGCACAGGATAGCGGGCATAGAGCGTGTCGACGCGGTCCCGCCACATCGTCACGAACGCACCCGAGGTGAGACTATCGACCGACTTCCATTCGCGTTTGACCGCAGGGAGCGTGTTGCCCCAGATAGCGCGCTTGCACCATCGCTCGCCCTTCGCCGAGCCCTCCTGGGTTGCGCACATCGACTTCCAGGCAATCCGCTGTGGACGGCTGATGTGTTGGGCGGCTCCTTCCCAGCCCTGCTGGTGGATCAGGTAGAGGTCGGAAAAGGTCGGCTTCTTCTGCGTCATTATTTCGAATAGCGCAGCCTCGCTGAGAAACTTGTAGGCGGCACCCATAGCGTTGTCGCGAGGATTGAGGATGTCGCCCGATCCGTATTTGCTGAACTCAAACTTGCTCAGCTGGAACAGGCCGACATAGGAGCCGGTGCGTTGCCTGGGATTGAAATCGGATTCGATTTTGGCGACCGCCTTCATGAAATTGACATCGACACCGAACGCTTCGGCTGCACGTTCGATCTCCTGGACGGGCGTTCCGAGCGGAACGTCGCTCAACGCCGACAACGCGATCTTCGCGGGTTTCTCCGGCGGCGGAATTTCCGAGTAGACGTAGTATTTGAGATACGACGGTTTGCCTTCGCCCGGATTGGGCGAAGCAACGGGCGGACGGTCCTGCTGTAGCGTTGCCGAGTTCTCGGGCGACGCTGCCTCAAGGCTGGCAACCTGCAACATTGGCCCTTGCGAAGTGGTCACATCGGACGGCGGCACCGAATCCGGCGCCGCGGCGCTGAATCCCGCCGCAACGATCGCATTAGCCGATAATCCTGTATCGAATTTCGTCTCGATGGCCGGGGCCGGAAACGCGGCGCCGGCATTTGTCAGGACCGTCGTCACATTCAGCGGGATGCCGCTGAATGCATCAGCCACTCTTGCATTCGGCGTTGCGATGTTTGGGCGCGGTACCGCGATCTGACCAGTCGCGGCAAGCGAAGTCGCTGTCAGCGCGCCGGCAATACAGCTTGCTTGCCAAATCTTCAATGTCGCCAGCCGCGCGGCCGCGGTCCCCCCATTCATGTCCCCGACTTGGCACGCGGATTAAGGAGGCGAGGGGATGACAATGGGGCGCACCTGTGGCGCAGGTGCGGCCAGTCTCGGCCGCGTCGCCAAGATCGCCTAAATTGGAAGTTGCGGTCGTGATGCCCTTCCTGCCGAGGAACAGGACGGGCGCCATATCGCGTAACTATCGCTAAACAAGGCATCTTCATGCGTTAGCGCATCGAGACCGGCGCCCGCGCGCACGCCGCTCCCAAGCATCTCGAGGCCGCGACGTCGCAAGACCCGAGGACGGTTCGCTGGGATGGACAATCGCAATCCGCTTTATGACCGCTAGCCTCGGTCTCAGCGGAGCCGGTCTAGCCAAGCTCAGGTCTGCCGTGACCGTTGTCTCCGCTCGGGCCGGAGCGTTGCAGCTTACCACAGCGCCTGCCGCATTCTTGCACAACAGTAAACTAGTGCGCCAATGTCTCAGTTGGGTCAATCGCGTCGGCTCGCCCCTTGGATCGTCACTTCCGGTCTGCAGCCGAGTGCGGACATGTCGCCGCAACGCACTACCGACGTGATGTGCCTTACAGGCGGAACCCGCGGCTGATCTCGCGCACAAGCCTGAGCGCCGCGTCACTATGTCGGCCGTAGAAGAACGCCTGATCGAACTGGGACAGAATGCTCAATCCAGATAGCGCTATAGCTGCCTCTAATCGTGGTTGTGGACCGGGGTCGAACGATGCAGCGCAAGTTCAAACGGCCCCAACCGCAGGTTGGGAGAAACAGCCGGGGCCGGCATTCCCATTCCATGTGCCGCAATCGGCGGTAATCGGCACGCTCGCAGCTAGCCACATGAAAGCTAACGAACTGTTTCGAAAGACCCGAATTCCGGATCGAAGCGCTTCGATGTCGAACACGCGTGCTTCGTAGCGCAACATAGCCAACGTCGCCCGTAATTGTACGGAGCCCGAACTGAAGCCATTGCCGTTGCGTGTCGGCCATCTTTAGCATCTACTTCAGATTGATTTGATTACGATCCAGTTTTCAGTCGAGGTCCCCATGAGCGTCAAAGCCATGATGGCGACGATCCTCCAGAACCAAGTGACGTTGCGCGGCGTGCATTCACTGACGCCATCTGATTACGAGCAGATTGTCGAGCGGTTGATCGAGCAACTCAGAGAACTGGAGCTTAGCTTGGCCGCGCGAGAACTCGCTGGGAAGCAGGAGCCGTAGCGCCCCGCAAATCATGACGGCCAGCCAAATTCGCAGGCAAATGCTTGTCTGCGCGGCATGGCCTTTAATTCTGCCCACGGTGCCGACTGGCTCCACGAAGTGAAGTACGATGACTATCGCCTCATGTCAGCTTCGGCCAGGTGTTCAAGCCTTCCCGTTTCATCAGGGTTCGCAGCTCGAGCGCGGTCCCGGCCACGGCGGCGACGCGCGATATTCCAAAACGAGAAGATGGGATTCAAGACGTCCGGCCGACTCGTTGGACGACATCGGTTCGGACCCGACGCAATTTCCCGTATTGCGGCAGAATGTCCGATACATGAGCCGGGTCCCGCCCCTCGATAAGGATTGAGAATCCGTCTTCGATCGACTGGCTAGCGCCCTGGCCGAGATGCGGAAGCATCCGTGAGCGGCGTCGTCCAACAAAGCAAGCCGCCCCTTGTGTCCAGGATGCAAGGGGCATGCAATCATACAAGCCCAGCAAAAGCAGGTCTCCACCCCCGTAGTGCTACGCATAAAGGGTCATGTGGCCGCAAAACATCTCTGCAGCAATTCATGCGAACAAGCGTGCCTGTTTCAAACCGTTGAATGAGAAACGCAATTTCATGGCGAGGCATCTCCGCAGCCGCGAGCCTGCAAACCTTCGTGCAACGAAAAGTTGCTCTCGCGCCTGATGATTTCTTGCATTTCCATTAAAACTTTATTCGAACTTGTGCCGTACAGAATGATCTTGCGTACGCGCTTCCGCTGACGTCACCGCGAATTTTGACGGATGTGCATTCGATCGCTCGGACTCGGGATTGTCGTTTGGAATAAGGCGGCTTTGCCGCACAATTACATTCCATTGGTCGCGAACCGTATGTCCCCTTCTTTGTCGAAACGGAGATTCATTGATGTTTGGGCTCAAATCGCGCGGTGATGCGGAAGCGCGGCTCGCCGCCATTGGTCATTCGCAGGCCGTGATCGAATTCGGGATGGACGGCACGATCCTGACCGCCAACCAGAATTTGCTGAACGCCCTCGGCTATTCCCTCGATGAGATCAAGGGAAAGAAGCACGCCATGTTCATGCCGGCCGATCAGCGTGACAGCGCCGATTACAAGGCGTTCTGGGCGGCGCTGAACCGCGGCGAATTCCAGGCCGACGAATTCAAGCGGATCGCAAAAGGCGGTCGCGAGGTCTGGATCGAGGCGTCCTATAATCCGGTGCTCGACGGTAATGGCAAGTCCGTCAAGGTCGTGAAGATTGCGACCGACATCACCGCGAAGAAAATTCACGGCATGGCGGAGGCATCCAAGATCGCCGCAATCGGCCGGGTGCAGGCCGTCATCGAGTTCAAGCTCGACGGCACCATCGTGACGGCGAACGAGAACTTCTGCAAAGCGCTGGGTTATTCGCTCGCCGAGATTCAGGGCAAGCATCATAGCATCTTCGTCGAGCCCTCGGCGCGCGACAGCGCCTCCTATCGCGAATTTTGGGCCGCGCTCAATCGCGGCGAGTACCAGGCCGGCGAATTCAAGCGGATCGGAAAGGGTGGTCGCGAGGTGTGGATCCTCGCCTCCTACAATCCGTTGCTCGACGAAACGGGCAAGGCTTTCGGCGTGGCGAAGTTCGCAACCGACGTCACCACGGAGAAGCTGAAGAATGTCGATCTTGCCGGCCAGATCGCGGCGATCGACAAGGCGCAGGCGGTGATCGAGTTCAACATGGGCGGCACGATCATCTCCGCGAACGCAAACTTCCTCGGCGCGGTCGGCTATTCGCTGGCCGAGATCAAGGGCAAGCATCACAGCATGTTCGTCGAGCCATCAGAACGCGACGGCGCCGCCTATCGCGAGTTCTGGGCGGCGCTCAACCGCGGCCAGTACCAGGCGTCCGAGTACAAGCGTATCGGCAAGGGCGGCAAGGAGATCTATATCCAGGCCTCCTACAACCCGATTTTCGACCTCAACGGCAAGCCGTTCAAGGTCGTGAAATACGCCACCGACACCACCAAGCAAGTGCTGGCTCGCATGGGCAATGAGCGTGTTCGCGGCATGATGGAATCGGTCGCCGCCGGCTCCGAGGAATTGAACGCTTCAGTGCGCGAGATTTCGGAAGCCATGACCAAATCCCGCGAGACCGCGATGAGCGCGGTGGATCAGGTCGCCTCCGCCGACGCCCAGGCCCAGCGCCTCACAGAGGCCGCGCAGTCGATGAGCGGCATCGTCGAGATGATCAACAACATCACCGGCCAGATTAACCTGCTGGCGCTGAACGCCACGATCGAATCCGCCCGCGCCGGCGAAGCCGGTCGCGGCTTTGCGGTGGTCGCTTCCGAAGTGAAGAGCCTCGCCAACCAGGCCAAGCAGGCGACCGACAAGATCGGCCAGGAGATCGGGAATCTCAACGGCATCTCCGGCGACGTCGTCGGCGCGCTCGGCTCGATCAAGCAGGCGATCAACAATGTCAGCGAATATGTGACCTCGACCGCCGCCGCCATCGAGGAGCAGAGCACGGTGACCAACGAGATGTCGACCAGCATGCAACGCGCCGCGGCAGAAGCGGCCGCGATCGCGGCGAGGGCGTAGCAACACGCCACCGCTTCCCGGTTCGATGCCTCGATACCGGAGCAGCTCGGAGTTGATCGGCTGCAGAGGCCGTCGACACCGGCGCAGGCGTGGTGCCCTTTTTAAAACGCCTAACTCTTTGAAATTACAGGCGCGGCGAAAGGTGGCAACCAAGTGGTGCGGGTCTGGCGCAAGTGGTTGTCTGTGGTTCGAGAAACAGTTGTCGATGATCTCCAGCGGCTCGACGCTCGCCGAGGACATCCGCTACGCGCTCAATCATTGGCAGGGGCTGACCCGCTTCCTCGAAGACGGGCGTCTCGAGCTTGACACGAACCCGGTCGAGAACGCCATCCGGCCAGTCTGCCTGACCAGAAAAAATGCGCTCTTCGCCGGTCATGAAGTCGGCGTGGAAAACTGGGCCCTGCTCGCGTCGATCGTCGCCACCTGCAAGCTCAACGACATCAACCCGGCCGCCTACATCGCCGAAACACTCGACACGATCATCGACGGCCATCCCCATAGCCGCATCGAAGACCTCATGCCGCGGCGATTCCGCAAAACGTCAACCCAGCCTCAATAGGGTTGCGGCTAAGCGCTTACCATTCGTCCAAGCCGTATCCAGTTGCAACTGCTCGACAGAAGCGATGGCTTCGTCCAGGTTGCCGATCTAGCTCTTACAGAGGATTGTCATTTCGGCGATCCCTTGCCCCGCGCGGCGGCTGAACTCTGCGCTGTTTCTGCCGCTGCTGCGCGAAACCGAATGCATCGGCGTTCTGGCGTTGGCCGGTAAACAAGCCAATATCTTCGGTGAGAGCGATATTGCGCTGGCCGAATCCTTCCGCGACCAAGCTCTGATCGCCATCGAAAGCACGCGGCTGTTCGATGAGGTACAGGCTAAGACCCGCGATCTGCAGGAAGCGCTCACTTCCCAGACCGGGAGTGCAAACATCCTGAAGGTGATTGCCTCGTCACCAACGGACGTGGTCCCGGTGCCTGCGCCAAGAAATCGACCGCCGATTAGAAAAGTCGGCGTAGGTTTGCAAGAAGCGGTCCTGAGCGCGCAGTCTGACGATGTGTCCTGCATAGAGCGGAAATCCAGGTCACCGGACCGACTTCGAAGATGAGCTAATTCCAGATTCTGACTGATTGATTCGACGACAGGTAGCGCATTGAGTTCCGTCGCGACATAATCTCGGCCTCGTAGTCTTTAGATCGCCGCTAGAACTTGTACGCAGGGGCCGGATGGTTGGCCAGGAGGTGATCGAATGAAGGTGCATGCTTTGTCCTCATCATCGCCCTGCTTTGCCTCCTCTTTCCCTTGCCAGCGCGAACTGCCAAGCTTTACCGCATCGGGTTCTTGAGTCCGGGAGGGTTCGATTCGGGCACCAATCCCGGGAGACTGTCCGAAGAGATTGCGCGGCATCTCGCGCAGAGCGGCTTTACCGGTGCCAATCTCGAGTTTATCAAACGTGGCGCCGAAGGCCATCTCGAACGCCTGCCAGCGCTCGTTGCAGAGATGGTGCTAGCAAAAGTCGATGTCCTCGTCACTTTTAGCTATCCCACGGCCGCGGCGGCGAAGAGCGGCACGAGTACTACTCCTATCGTAATCTTCAACGCCGGCGACCCTGTGAAGACTCATCTCGTCGATAGTCTCAATCGGCCGGGCGGTAACATAACGGGTATTTCCGACGTAGCCGCAGACCTCGCACCGAAACGTCTTGGACTACTGAAGGAGGCAGCCCCAAACTCGAGCGCGTAGCGATGCTGTGGAACGCTCACGATTTGGGAATAACGACGCGCTACGAGGCCTCAGCCGGGGCGGCGGAAACATTAGGTGTAACCGTTCTCCCCTTTGGGGTAGGTGAGCCCAATGACTTCGGAGATGCTTTCGAGGCGATGGAGTGCGACAAGCCCGACGGTCTTTTGATGTTCGCCGACGCTCTCACTTTTCTCAACCGAAAACGTGTCTTCGAGTTCGCTGCGGAGCACCAGTTGCCGGCGATCTATGAGTCGAGTGCCTTCGCGCGCGATGGTGGCCTGATGTCTTATGGGCCAGATGAGAGCGAATGCACTCAGCGGACGTCGATACCGTGTAGCCGACGGCGGCAGCGGGTTGCTCCTGAACTCAATGAAGCAATGAAGCTATGGTCCGAGAATTCTCCGTAGTGCCGGCGTGAGCTCGTCGTTCATCTGCGGGGAGCGGCACCAAGAGAGCGCTTCCAGTTTTTTTGCCCTTCACAAGATTCATAAGGTTCAGGACAGCGGCTTGGGCTGCCAAAACGCGGATTTCCGAGGTGAAGGATGCATGAAGGCCTGCAGGAAGGTTCATTCGGCGGTCTCCTTCACGTCGGTCGCCGTCTCGCCCGGTTCTGCTGCGCTTGTCTCGAAACGATCTTCCGTATGGCGTCGAAATCCGCCCTCGGCGCTGCTCCCATGCTTGCAGACCAGCGTGCCGGGTGCCTTTGTCCACCCCAGCGACGTCATGGCGTCACTGATGCGCCTACCGAGATCTCTCATGCTGTGGGCGCTCACTCCGATCAGCCCCAACTTTGCGCGCACATCGCGGTTGGCTTTCGCTGAATTCCTTCTGTCTGAAGGTATCAAGCTTACAGGTGATCTTCAGCTTGCGGATGGCGGTGAGCGTGTTCGCGTAGCCTCGAACTGGCGTGCCCTGTCTGTTGCAGCCATCTGGCCAGTCGGAAGGAGCAGGCTGCTGACCGGCTGGTGAGGTTGGTCGACAGTACGGAGTACATCCAGAGGGTCTGGTCGTAGTCGACGCCGCCGGTGTGGCGGGCGTTGTGCATGAACCCGCACTTGTCGAACGCCGGTCCTGGGTCGAGCGGGAGTTGGCTATGTCGTACGATGCCCCCGGCGAGATCATGAACCCCGGTCAGCGATGCGAAGGTCCGATCTGGTCTTATCAAAGCTGCTCTCTCGGCCCGGTACGATGGCCGGAGCCAACGGCGGTGAGGGTACGTTCGTCACCGGCTTGATCTGTGATACGCTCTGCAGGACCGAAAGGTGCGTCGCGAAGTCGTACATCTGTCGGAGGTGTAGTATTTCTACGGTGCGGGGCGGGGAGTATTTATGGTTCAGCGTACCCGGTACACGAAGAAGGCGAGCACTGTCGGTCGTAAGGCCGGTGTCGCACTTCACACCCTCCTGGATAAGGAGGGCTTTCAGCCCTTCCGCGTAGCCGCGCCAGTCCTGCGGGGAGAGCGGCTCGTCGCTGATCCAATAAGTGTGGAAGCCGCCCCCGCTGTGCACCACGGCACTGGGCGGGGGCAGTCCGACCTTGACGCTGAAAGCGGAGAGAGCGGCCCAAGCCTCTTTGTTCGAGGTGTAGTGCTTGCCCGTCGTATCGTCGGGCTTGACGTCGCAGTCGATCCAGATCGCTTTAAGCCAAGTGGCGTTACGGGCCTTGCGCACGGCCTTGGCTTTGCCGTTGGTCTTGTTCTGTGTGGCTTCACTCTGCTGCGAGGTGCAGTACCACACGTCGAAGAACTGGGCGGTGCTCTCAACCCAGGAAGCTTGGCGAAGAAAGCTGTCGGCCGCCTTGTGAGGCCAGCCGATCACCCAGTCCTTCCCGTCGTTCTTGGAAGGGTCGGCGTTCTTGAGGTGGCAATGGAGGTTGATCCAGCCGGGATTGTTCACTCCCGGCCAGACCACCACTAGCTCCATGAACTGCCTGTTGTTGGTGGCGGCAGGTCTCTCGTCCGTCGATGACGCACCGTGCCGGGCGCTCGTTACCGTGGCGGTAACCGCGGCGACAGCACTCGCCGCGTTCATTTCAAAGGGGCGTGATGCAGCGGTGGACTTGGTGGCGGCGTCGGGGCTGGTTGTTACCGTGGCGGTAACGTTGGTGGCGGACTGCCTTGGTCTTCCCGCTCGGGCCTAGGAACAACAAACGGAGGGCTGGTCATGGCTCGCCCCGATGCTCATTCACACAGTGATCCCCTGTCCGACTTGCTGCGCGAGATACCAGCCAACGCTCGACGGCAGATTTCCGATAACCGATGCGGCGCGCGCTCAGCTGAACGAATTCCGGGCCGCTCCCGTCAGACCGTTGGCGTTGCAAGGTAGGACGGGACGTGTGTAGCCAAATGTCGCGTCGGCGTACGGCCTCCACACGCTCATGATGGAGGCTTGCTGAATGCTTGCGCAGATTTCGTTCTGTCTCTCTGTAGGACCGAGGTCGAAGCCGGG
Organism: Bradyrhizobium sp. 142; assembly: GCF_023074015.1. NCBI lineage: Bacteria > Pseudomonadati > Pseudomonadota > Alphaproteobacteria > Hyphomicrobiales > Nitrobacteraceae > Bradyrhizobium > Bradyrhizobium sp. 142. The sequence continues at coordinate 31,854 of NZ_JADPKQ010000485.1, read as the reverse complement.
CCTTTGCCTGGGACAAATAGATTTCGATCAATTCCAGGATGGTACCAGCGTTCCGCTTGGCCTTGCGTTCGACAGAAGGATTCGCACCATGAGTGACGCTGGCGGCCTTGCGTCGCGCTTCCTCGCGGGCATCGTCGAGCCCAACCACAGAGAGATCACCAAGCACCATCCGTCGCGTTCGGCCGTGCTCGTCCCTGTACTGGAAAATCCAGGACCGTCGTCCCGAACTTAGGGCTCGTATGCCGAGGCCACGGCAATCTGTGTCCCAGAAGAACTTTTCGTTTTGCCCTCGCGGGCAGCACATTTTGCGGACAGTCGCCTTTGTGAAGACGTTTCGATCTACTTCGCGGGCCTTCTTTTTTGTCGCTGGTAAGCGGATCACTTCCGCGCTTGGAAGCAATGCGGAAGCAGACCTCAAATGAGAAGCAGACGACTCGTGGCGGCTCATGAATGCTCTTGGTGTAAACTAACTGAAGGTGCCCGTAAGAAAGGTGGTGTAGCGCAAGCGGTTAGCAAGCCTTCTGACGTCTTTTGATCGCAACTGAGTTAACGTGATAGGTCGGGCAAAACTGCTCGGTGCTGACTACGAATCTGAGGGTCGGACGTTCGAATCGTTCCGGGCGCGCCATTTACCCGCCATTCAGTACAAAACCGCGAACTACTGCAGAGCTCCCGTATGGACGGGTGCCTATTTGATCTCGATTGGAATCTAAGGTTGATGTCGTCGCCGACGCCTCAGCGGATCGCAGTCTGCCGCTCCGCTCCGTCTCGCCTGGACACCACTTCGACAGCCGAAGCCAAAAGGGTCGGCTGGAGCAGGACGGCGAACTCTTCGAGCGATAGTGGCGGAGAAAAAATATAACCTTGCGCCATGGTCGCGCCGTTTTCGGCCGCGAACCGGAGGTCTTCGGCCGTTTCGACGCCTTCTACAACCGTTTCGAACCCCAATTCGTCCGCAAGTCCGAGCGCCAGGCGAAGGATCGTCTGCTTTTCGCGGTCTTCCGCAACACCCGCCACGAGCGTGCGATCGAGCTTCACGGCATCGAAGGGGAGCCTCGCCATCGTCGAAAGATTCGAATAGCCGGCTCCGAAATCGTCCATCGCAAAGCGTATGCCCAATTGCCTGAGCAGGCTTATTCTCTCGCGCACGACATCTGGATTGCGCATCGCGACCGACTCTGTGACCTCGATCTCGAGGTGTGCCGGCGGGAAGTCGGCCTCGCGAACGGTCGTGACGACATCCTTGATGAACAGCGGGTCCTCGATTTCCGTCGCCGCAACATTTACGGCGAGCACGAGGTTCGAGCCGGCTCGGATCAGGCCCCCGATTTCGGCGAGCGCGCGCCTGAGCACGAAGCGGTCGAGCTCCATAATGAGGCCGATCTCTTCCGCGATCTTGATGAAGCGCTGAGGAGGAATGTCGCCCTCCTTCGGGTGATGCCAGCGCGCCAGCGCCTCCACCCCTAGGATGCGGCCATCCACGCAGGACACCTTGGGCTGGTAATGGACAACGAGCTCTTCATTGCGGATCGCCAAGGCAAGATCGGTTTCGAGCGCATGGCGGGCTCGCGCGACCTCTGCGAGATCCGGAGTGAAGAATGCGTAGGTATTGCGTCCCGAGCTCTTCGCGGCGTACATCGCAAGGTCGGCGCGGATCAGGAGATCGTCATAGGTTGTGCCGTGGGTGGGACAGATCGCGATGCCGATGCTGACGCCGATGGTCGCATGGTTGCTCTGCAGCTTGAAGGAAACCTGCAGCGTCTCGATCATCTCGCGGGCACGGAGGCTCGCGGCCTCGACCGTCTTCACCCCAGCGATGATGGCGACGAACTCGTCGCCTCCGACCCGGGCGAGCAGACATTTGCCGAGAGCGCCCGTGGACGTCAGCAAATTGCTCAAGCGCTCGGCAACCATCCTGAGCAGTTCGTCGCCAGCTTTGTGGCCGAAAGTGTCGTTGATGGATTTGAAGCCATCGAGGTCGAGGAAGAACAGCGCTCCGCCCTCTTCTGCGTCGATGAGCGCCGGCGCATCGATGCGCATCTTCTCCCGATTGGGAATGCGGCTCACCGTATCGTAGAAAGCGAGCTGACGAATTCTTCGAGTGCTGGCCCGCAAATGCGTCAGCATTCGCTCGAATGCGAGGCCGAGGCTGCGGACCTCGCCGATGCCCGTTGCGCGGAACGGAACGTCGAGATTGCCACCCGCGATTTCCTGGGCAGTCTTGGCGAGCGCTGAAAGTCCTTTCGTGAGGTGCCTCACGGCGGCCAATAGCGCGACGACCAAGGCACCGAGCGCCAGCGCCGCGGATGCCAGGAACTGCCACATCAGCGAACGCGTATGGGATGCACCGATCTGGAACATCTGATCGCGTGTCGTCGTCACGAGCGATGCGCTCGCGAACGTACACACCTTGAGCGTGGCCTCGTAATCGACACAGCGCGCGACGTAGTTGCCGTCAGCCGAGTGCTGCAGCCCGGTCAAACGCGTCCTGGTGCCGCCGAATCTCACCCCTTCAGGCCCCGCGGAAGACACGATCTCGTTGTCGCCCGTGATGATGACGACGCCGGCATTGGCTAGCGAAGTGAAGTTCTCGAGGGTCCGCTCCGTGCGCCCGAGCGGCCGGATGGCGGCAAGCGCGCCGATGAGATCGCCGAACTCGTCGAACACGGGCTCGATCGCGGTGTGCGCTATGGTGTGGCGCTGCGGCAGATCGAGCGCTGACAATTCACCCAATTTGAGCTCATAGGTGCCTTCCTCACCCTGCGGGTGCGAGCGGCTATTGTCCTTGAGGATCGCGCTGAGATTGACAAAGACGGCGGTACCCTCGAGCGTCCGGTTCAGCGCGAGGAGGTCGAGGGGCGTGTTGGCGCCGATCACGCGACCGGTTTCGTCGAAGGCGATCAGCCTTTCGAAGCCGGAGGTCGAAGCAACGATGCTGAGCAGCTCGCGGATAGTCACATCGTTGTTCGAGGCGACCGCCTTGGCGACATCGGCGCGCTGAGCGATCTGACGCAGGCGAGATGCGGTTTCCGCACCCAGGACCTCGATTCGCGCTCGCGCCAACTGCGCCTCACCATCGAGGCGATGAGCGAGTTGGTCTTCTGAGAGTTCACCCAGTGCCACGGCCTGCTGTGTCAGTTGCTGCTGCAGGCGTAGCGCCGTCAAGCCACCGATGAGGCCGAGCCCGAGGACGCCGGTCGCGAGCACGACGGCAACGAGACGCATGGCGATAGACGAGGGGAAACTCGGGACCCGTGACGGAACGAGCCAATGACGCCAACGGGGTGACGCCCTCGATGCCTTTGCCGAATCCGTATCAGTCGCTACCACCGCCAGCACCCTGAACTTGCGGGGGCCGGTCAATGTCGCTCACCAAGACCCCCAAACTGAGCGTGTTCCAGGGCGACCTTAGGCGAGCGAACCATTCAATATCGTCTATTTATCGCCTATTTGTGGCTGGCTAATTAACATACGGTTTTTCGAAACCATCAAATTTTGTGCTTTCTGTCCGCCACAGATGATTCCAAAGGCACGGCGTTGCGACAACAGATGGTTTAGGTTTCTTTGCCAGATTGCGCACCTCGTGGTTCGAAGGGGTTGGCAATGGCATTTGCGAGGATCGCGGCAGCAATTTTGGGCCTCTGCATTGCGGGGGTCAATGCCGCTGGCGCCGAAACACGCCGGCTCGACATCGTCGGGACCGGAGACGGCATCGATGTCCTGCGCGTCATCGCCGCGAGCTTCATGCAGCAGGAAGGATCGGCACGGGTCGAGATCCCGCCGAGCATCGGTTCTGGCGGAGGCATCGCGGCCGTGGGATCCGGCAAAGCGATCTTAGGGCGCGTCGCACGCCGCCTAACCGACGCCGAAGCGGCCTCCGGCATCGTCTACAAGGCGATCGCCCGCCTGCCCTCCGCTTTCATCGTCCATCCCGGCTGCGGAGTGAGTGCCGTCACAAGCGATCAGCTCGTTGCGATCTATTCGGGCCGCCTCGCGAACTGGAAGGAGCTGGGCGGCGCCGATATGCGCATCCGCGTCGTGCGGCGCGAGGACCAGGACAGCACTCTCACCGTGCTGCGGGCCAGCATGCCCGGCTGGCATGATCTCGAGATCACCGAGAAATCGAAGACGGCAACGACCACACAGGAAGCGATCGAGACGGTTCGCGATGTTCAAGGCGCGATCGGCTTCGGTCCGTTCTCGCGGCCGTTGGAACAGGGGCTCACAGTGCTTCGCGTGAACGGTCACTACCCGACCGACGCGGATTATCCCTCGAGCGTGGTGCTGGCGCTGATCTACTTAAACACGTTGCAGGATCCGGACGCCTCGGCCTTTCTGCGCTTTGCCGATACGCAGAAGGCGGCCGACGTCATCACCAGCCTCGGTAGTCTGCCCGTCAAGCCGTGAGCCGCCGGGGTTCGCTGGCCGCCGGCGCTGCTGAGCTCGGCATCGGCTCAAAGACCGGGGCGATAAGGCTGCTCTCGGCTTCGCCATAGATGGGTGATCTTGTCCATCAGCGATGAGGTTTGAGAGCTTCGCAGGAAAGGATCGGCGTAGCATTGCGCATTGGCCGAGCGCGCCTTGTTCTTCACGACCTCGACGAGACCAACGGGGCCGGCGACGTAGACCGTATCCTCCAGCCCGAGCAGGGGCAGGTAGTGCGATGGGCGCCCGGGCCTGATCGGCAGGATAGATCCGATCTCCGTCGTCGCAATGACGTCGCGGACTCCGTCGTCGATCAGCCACTGCAACGAGGGAAGCATATAGAGGTTATCGGCATCCCGGCTGCCGGCGACGACCACCATCTCGCGGTTGCGCTGGGTCGAGCGCGCGGAGCGGGCGAGCGCCCAGATCGGGGCCCAGCCTGCCCCGCCGGCGACCAGCACTAGCGGCCCCTGGCTCTGTCGCAGATAGGCTTGTCCGAAGGGGCCTTGCACATGCGCCGCATGGCCGGGCCTGATGGTCTTGCCGAGCTGCGCCGACACGGTGCCGCCAGGCAGGCGTCGGATGTGGAAGACGAGTTCGACTTGCTTGAAGGAACCATCGAGCCTGAAGGTCGGGCTGAACTCGCGCGCAGGATAGCCGGAAAACTTGACGCGCACATATTGGCCCGGCCGAAACTCGAGCGGCGCTGAGGTCGTCAGCACGACCTCGGCGATCTCTGGCGAGAGCTCGTTGATCTCGGTGACGGCGCACGTCCGCTTCATAGGTAGCGGCAATTCTTCGAATTCGATCTCCGCATCGCCTGCGACCGCGGCCTGGCAGGCGAGCACAGTGCGGCCATGGCCCGAGCCGCCGTCATCGACCGCGCCCGAAACGACCGTCACGCGGCAGCTCTGACATTGTCCCGATCTGCAGTCGTGTGGAATGAGGATCGAGCCGCCGAGCGCCGCGTCGATCAAGCTTTCGCCGGCGCGGGCTTCGACGAGCTTGCCGTTGAGGACGAGCCGACAATGCCTCTTCATCGCGAGGCCCTTGGGCGCTGCGAATTTCTGCGACCAGGCTGCTGCTCGCCGAGCCAGAATGCGATGCGCGGATGAGGGCGAAGCCATGCTTCAGCGCAGCCACGCCGTGGTGCCCTCCGGTCGAGCTCGTGGCCGCCCATGAGATGCCTATTTCTGCGTGACGACAAGCACCGGGCGGTTATGGCTCGCATGCCGCGTCTGTGCATGGTCGAAGACAGCGACCCACATGTAGAGATCGTGGCCTGGCACGAAGGCTTTGTCATATCTGCCATCGCTTTTCATGTTGCGCGTCAGCTCGAGCGTCCAATGTCCGTTGCTCCATCTTGAAACCCCGGTGACATTGGCCCGCTCTCCGTCGTTGTCGCCGGCAATAATCACGCCGGGCAGGATCGTGCCAATGGGAATCCTTGCGTCGGCGTCTGGGGTGTAGGGTTCGCTCTCCCGGTCGAACATGTACCAGCGGCCGTTTTCGTCGTCGCTGCTGTTGGGATTGAGATCGAATTTGCCGAGCGTTGCGACCTGCGCCTTCCAGTCCTTGGGAAGCCGCAGAACCGTGATGGGTCCTTTGTCGCTCCTGTGGATGAACTTGAAGTTATACGAATAAAGAGAGCGACCGGGCTTGTTCCAATAGCCGCCCTGGTAGCGGGCATCGTAATTTTGATCGTCCAAGGTCGGGGCGTAGGGCGGACCGATATATTGGCTGTCGACACGCCCGAGCATGCCCCCGCGCGACGCCTTCCACTGCCACATGTCTATGTAGCTGCCATCCGTCGTGTAGTGGAAGCCCCGGCCGTTGATCGGCATCGGTTTGCCGGGCAGCGGGTTGGCGCCGAGGCCCGTCGCGCCCGCGCCGCCAAGCGATGGATTATCGGAGAAAATGACCGCCAGTTTGTCCTCGTAGAAGTCGACGGCGTCTTGCAGGCCCGCGCGCTCGTCGAGGACGTGCCAGCCGTCCTCTTTCTTGATGATCGGAATGCGGCGCAGGGAGCGCGTGGGATCGTCCCAGCGGAAGGCGAAATAGATCTTCTGCCCATCATGCAGGGCGCGCACTTCCACCAGCGATTCGCCCGATCCGTCGAGATTGGCACCCTGCTGCGTGCGGATGAAGACGGGCCGCGCGCGCGACCAGGCGGGATCGCCCATGGCGCCGTCCAGCTTGGGCGCGTCGCTCACCCGCGCGACGACGAGCGCATCGCGCGTCGCCCAGTCGAGCCCGGCGACGCCGCACGCGACTGCCACCCCGATTGCAGCGGCGACGAGAAGAGGCCTTGGCCGCACGGCCTTCGTGATCGCGAGCGGCGTCGGCCGAAACACGCGGAAAATCTGCAGCCAGCCACCATAGAGATAGTGCGCGGCGACATGCGCGAAGATATAGACGAGCGCGACGAAGGCGGCGGTCGAGTGGAGATAAGCCCACCAGCCGCCGTAGCCGAGATACATTATGACGCCCGTCCCCGTGAGGAATATCACGAGCGCATAGACGAACCAGTGCAGGATGATGTTGACGGCCCCCCACTTGAGGCGCGCCGGAGCGCGCATCGCGAGAATCCGCGTCTTCTTGAAACTGTTGCGCTCGACGAGGCCGCCGCGCGCGAGGTAGGCGACGTAGGCCGACCCGCAGAAGAAGACGGCGAGCCCCGCGAGGAAATGCCAGGAAAAGATCTCGCCCTGAGGCAGGACCGGCGCGAGCCATTTCGAGAAGGGGGCGCGCAGCGCGTCCGCTGCGATGCGTATGCCGGTAACGAGGCTTACGACGAAAGCGAGCGCGGTCGCCCAATGGAGCGTTATCGTCCCGACATCCGTACGTGGCGGGCTTTCTCGAGTCTTTGTTTGAGGGAGGCTTCTCTCGGTCAAGGCGTCGGCATTCGTTCGAGCGATGACATCGTTCATTGCATAAAGCTTATCCACGGTAAACCAGCAGAGCTAGCCTCCGCTTTTCGCTTCTCCCGGAAAACCGGACAGCTGCGAACAAGCTACCTCGCGGCCGGCCAAGGCGCCGCCCATTCGGGCATACGCCAGTCTCGAAAATTTGGCCTCTAACCCGGCTGGCTCTGGTGCTGGGCAACTCCGAGCGCGGCCGTTGCGCGGGTCGCTAAATCACATCCATCATAAACTCGGCGGAAACAGTTTGGGGGATGTGGTCGCCTTCAGTGCTTCGCTTCTCCCAGCAGCTTGAATTTATATAGTAATTTCAATTACATATGAGTTCGTGGTTTTGCTCTGAATGGCGCGCCACTTCGGTACAAAACTGGACAGTCCAAAACCTGCCGATCCTGCGCTTGATGGGTCTCCTGCCCGAGACAATCGCGCGTTAAGACACTCACGAACACCCGCGGTTGTGCTGCTCCAGTTCAGTTTGCGCTTCCGATAGAGCGCGGTGTTCGACCAGCAGGCCTTGTCGCTCATAGCGTTGCCGGCTCCTGCTGAAGCGCACCACCACCGCATGCCGGGCGCTGTTCGCCTTGACCGGACGGGTGAGCTGCGCATTCCCGGCGGGCAAGAATTCGAGGTCGTCAAGACCCGCGCATCGCAGGCATACGGGACCGGGCGCCTCCATGATGAGAAAATCGCCCGTTCCAGCGCAGCGGTGGCATTTCCAGGCGTCGTTCAGCGGTTGGATCACGACAAGCTCAGGCGCACGGCTCGCGCTTCTGCTTTTTCTCCGGAAGGTCGCCCGATATCCAATGAGTGCGGTACAGCTTTTCGATGGCCGGATCACGGCTCTTGCTGAAGCGCAGCATCTGCCGCGCCGGCGTCCGCGCGATGTAGGCCGTCTCGCTTGGCCTCAGCCCTTTCGCGGCCGCCCATGACCGAAACAGCTTCATAGCCTCGGAAATGCGCGGCAGATTGGTTTGCACGACTCCCTCGAGATACCCGACCTGTCCTTGCTGCCAACGCTTAAGTGCACCGGGATCGAGCCATCCGATTCCCACCAGCACATCAACCGGACTCACATACTTCCGGGCTGCAAGGGCCGCCTCGGCCGCTCTCCTCACTCGGTCATCGAGTTTCTCGCGATTGTGCGGATGCATCGGCGTCCTCCCCGCGCCTCGGAATCATGCCAGCGACAGCCCTCCCGGGAACCGCGGGAAACCGTCGAAAGTATCGCCTGACAATAAATCAGAAGCGACAGTCGAACAATTTCGGCAGCCAAGAAGCCGGCGGAGCGGATCGAGCGGAGCGCGAGTCTTGTCCAGCTGACGCCAGGCCGGCGCCGGACCGCCCACGTCCCATGGCTCGGTGCAGGTGCCTTCTTACGCGGCCGTACCGTCGATCGAGCGGCGGATCACCCGCTGCACTTCCGCATTCGATAGAAACAGATCGTGGTTGATGAGGCCCCAGCCTTCCTGGGAAGCATCGACCACGCGCACGCCGAGCTGCTCGATGGCAGCCTTCTCGGCGGCGCCCACCCTGGTCATTCCACCTGCGATTTGCCCCGACAACGCCAGTGCGCGATCATTCGTTGAGGCGATCACGGTGATCTTGCCGGCCAGCGGACCAATGCGGTGAATCGCCGACGAGAACACGTCCATGTCGATATCAGGCGCGGCAAACACGACCGCGCCGATCCTGCTCGTAACAGTGTCGCCGTATCGCGCATAGAGCTGCCGCAGGCTTTCGAGCGCCAGCATGGTACCCATGCTGTGCGCAACGATGTGCACGCGGCCGCCGCCTGAAGCCGACACGAGGGAAGAGAGCACGCGTTCGAAATCGTCGCGGGACCACATCGCGCTGTCGCGGTCATAGGCGTAGTCGAACAGTCCTGCCTTGGAGGGCCAGGCGAACACCATGGTCCGGCCGCGGAACCTGATCCCATCGGAGAGATGGGCGGCATCGAGCGCCGCGGTCTCGAATGTCTGCTTGAAGCCGTGCACATAGATCAGCACGTCTCCTCCCCCGCCGGCCTGCGCCAGGAGATCGCCAATTTCGGCCGACACCAGTTCGACCCTATCAAGGCGCCAATCGCCAAGTCCGACCGAGGCGAGAGAAAGGCGGCTCTCGTCCGGCACCACCAGCTTTGCCTGCGCGACTGTCATTCTGGTCGCGCGCTCCGGCCCGAACCAGGGTTTCGTGCGACCGCCGTTCACGGGCTTGCGCGTGGTAGCGACGAGCAATGTGGGGTCAACGGAAAGGGACGACGCGTCGTAGCGCGCGCCGGTCGCGCCCAGGCCTGCGCATCCTCCGAGCGCGAGCGCACTGCCTGCCGACACAAGCCCGCCCAGGAGCGCGCGGCGCGAAAGAGAGTGACGAGAGTCGTGTTGCGGAAGACGTCGGACGATCACACGGAACCTTTGGGAACTTTGCCCACCATAACGCCGCCCCGCCCAACTCCCTGAATGACAATGGGGGCGAGAAGACGGCGGAGCAGCTTCGTACTTGGCCGCGTGGCTATGGCGTCAGCGCTCGCCGGCTGCGCTCACGGCCGCGCGGGTCTGTGAGCGATCCGACCAAGTTCCGAAATCGAGCCGGCGTTGCTTCAATGATGGGCCGACACGCCCTTAACGCATTCGGACAGCAAATCACTTGATGCGGAATGACTGATGTCGCCCATACTGATCATGCCGACCATCCGCTTGCTCTTGTTGATGACCGGCAGCCTGCGGACCTTCAGTGTCTCCATGTGATGCACCGCCTTTGCGAGGTCATCGTCCTCGCGGCAACAATGGATGCCCTCGGTCATCACATCCCGCGCCATTGTGCGGCGAGCATCGAAGCCGTTACCTGCAAGCCCTTTGCAGACGATATCGCGGTCGGTCACCATCCCGATCAGTCGGTCATCCTCCCCGATCGGAATGCAGCCGATGTCATGCCCCCGCATCAACTTCGCGAGTTCGGCGACGGGGGTGTCGGGGCTGACCCAGTCGACGCCCTTGTGCATCACTTCTTTGACTTTCATGACAGATCTCCATTACTGGATTTGAGGTGGTCAGACGTGTGCGCTGAAGCGCCCATGCGGCGCGTTCGCCGTCAGGTGCGCAAACTGCGCGTGAGTGAGACGAAGCAGGGTCTCATGATCGCCGGCTTCCATGTAGATCTCCGGCTGTGTCTCGATGCTATCGTCGACGATCACATCGAGTCCGTAGCACTTGCCAACGGCAGGAACTGCGCCGTGTGCGCAGTCGCGGAACAGCTGATTGATCTCGGCTTCATTCGCCATATCGACATTGTTGCCGAGCGTTGTCCGCAGATCCGACAGGCGAAGGTGATGCGATGCGGGCACAACGGCGAGAATATATTGGTCGTCGCGCCGCAACACGATGCCCTTGGCGAGACGATCGCCGGAGATATGGCATGCCTGAGCCGTACGAGTGGACGACATGCTGAGTTCGTGCTGGATCTCGTCGTATTGGATGTTTTCAGCCGCCAGATATTTTCGCAGTGTGGGAGCGATGGACATGACAGACCTCCGATGCGGTAGGCAGACCATCCGCCGTAAGGTCTTCCAGCAGAGCCTCGCCTTACGATGGGCGGCTGCGTGATTATAGATCAACATAGGCCTATCACCTCCCGGCCGCAATTCTTCGTCACTGACCGGGAGTGCAATGCAACACCTCCACTTCTGGCGGTGGGTTTCCAGTGCCTGCCTGCAAGCAGAGATCGTCGCGGCGTTCGGATGCGCCGATAGGGCAGAGCTCTTGGCCCAATTCTCAACCGCCCTGGCTGTGCGCGGAAGCTGCGGAAAGCGCCGTCGTCGTCCGCTTTGACACGCAATCCCCAGCATGAATCAAGCGGCAAGCGTCCTTCATTTCCGCTATCATGCGACCATGACGATCGGGATCACTGGACCCGAGCGGAAGGCACCAAGGCAAAACGCCGTGGTGAGGCTCATCGTTGCGGCCTTCGTCGTCGGGATTTGCTTGTTCCTGCTTAAGCTCGCAACCGATTTCCTCGTCGATTGGCTGTGGTTTTCCTCGATCGGTTATCTGCCTGTCTTTTTGACCAGCATCGGCGCCCAAGCCGTGCTGTTGTTGGCCGTTTTGACGGCAACCGCCGCCATGCTTTGGCTGAACGGATTGCTTGCCCTGCGTCTCACCCAGCGGCAGCCGACACAAGCTGTTGCCGACTTCTTGCGGAAACTGGCGGGCAACGCGCCGCCACCTGACTTGTTCGCGTACGTGCGCGATCAATTGCCGTGGCCGAGGGTTATTGCGGCTGGTGCGGGTTTGCTCGCCCTGCTGGTCGCAGCGGCAGAAGCCGGCAACTGGAGCGTCCTGCTGCAGTATTTCTATCAAGTGCCCTATGGCATGGCCGATCCACTCTACGACAGGGACATCGGCTTCTTTCTCTTCTCGCTGCCCGCTTATATCCTCATCAAGAACTGGATGCTGCTCACCCTCGTTCTGAGCGCGGTTTTCGCCGGAACGATCTATTGGGCGCGTGGCGACATCGAATACGACATCAACCACCGATCAATATCGCCGACAGCGATTGCTCATGGTTCAGCGCTGCTCGGCTGTCTCTTCGCGGTGAAGGCCTGGTCCTATGTTCTCGACCGCTATCTGTTGCTCTATGGCGACAACGGCGTAGTTGTCGGCGCAAGTTTCACCGACGTGCATGTTGGGCTGCCCGGCTTGTGGCTGATGATCGGACTTTCGATCATTGCGGCGCTTGCTGCGTGGGCGAACCTCCGGGTTCGCACCTATCGGCTTCCCGCCGTGGCGATCGTGCTCGTCGGCGTCGGCACGTTCGTGCTGTCCGGTGCTGTCCCTGTGCTGTTCCGGCAGTTCTTCGTCAAACCGAGCGAGTTGGAGCTGGAGAGGCCCTACATCGAACGCAATATCGCGCTCACGCGGCAGGCATACAATCTCGATCAGATCGCAGCCAAGCCATTTGCGGCCGAACAGAAGCTCACCCCCGAGGTACTCGAATCCAACAAGGCGACAATCGAAAACATAAGGCTGTGGGACTGGCTGCCCCTGTCGGATACCTACGCGCAGCTGCAGGAAATCCGCACCTACTACAAATTCCATGATCTTGACGTTGATCGATACTGGCTCGATGGCTCCTACCAGAGCGTAATGCTCTCGGCCCGCGAACTGCGGCCTTCGTTGCTGCCATCGAACGCCCAGACATGGGTTAACCGCCATGTGCTGTTCACGCACGGCAATGGCGCGGTGATGAGCCCGGTCACGCGCAAGAGCACTGAAGGACTGCCGCTGCTCTATTTGCGGGATATTCCTCCTGTCGCAGACGGCGGTCCCAAAATCCGCGAGCCGCGCATCTATTTCGGCGAACAGAGCGACGACTACGTCATCGTCAAGGGCAGCACGCCGGAGTTTGATTATCCGAAAGGGAAAGACAACGCCTATGCGGCCTACGACGGCGCCGGCGGCGTTCCGATCGGGACAATGGGCAGAAGAATCCTGTTCTCCTATTATTTCAATGACCCAAATCTTGTGCTCACGAACTATATCACGATCGACAGCCGGATCATGATCCGGCGCAGTATCCAGGAACGGGTGAGCACGATCGCTCCGTTCCTCAGGCTCGATCATGATCCCTATCTAGTCATCAGCGGCGGGCGGATGTTCTGGATTCAGGACGCCTACACGACGAGTTCCTATTTCCCCTCCGCGCAGCCTGTGCGGGATCTCGATCTCAACTATATTCGCAACTCGGTGAAGGTTGTCGTCGATGCGTATAACGGGATCGTCGAGTTCTATCTGATCGATTCAGGCGACCCGATTGCGGCGACGTACCAGCGCATCTTTCCGAGCTTGTTCAAGCCGTTCACGGCGATGCCACCGGATTTGCAGAAGCACGTACGATATCCCGAAGACCTGTTCCTGATTCAGGCGCGACTGTATCAAGTCTACCACATGGAAGCAGCCGACGTTTTCTACAATCGCGAGGATCTATGGCAGTTCCCACGCCAGCCGGGCGGCGACGGCGTCTCGACGATGACCCCTTACTATATCATCATGCGGTTACCCGGCGAGGCGCAGGCGGAGTTCTTCCTCATGCTTCCCATGGTTCCTAGTCGGCGCGACAACATGATCGCGTGGCTCGCCGCGCGCTGCGACGCGCCTGACTACGGCAAATTGATCGTCTACGAGTTCCCCAAGGAGAAGCTTGTCTACGGGCCGTTCCAGATCGAGGCGCGGATCAATCAGAATACGGAGATCTCGCAACAACTCACGCTGTGGAACCAGATGGGCTCGCGGGTGATACGCGGTGCAAACCTGCTTGTGATTCCGATCGAGAACTCGATCCTCTATGTATCGCCGCTCTATTTGCGAGCACAGCAAGGGCACCTGCCGGAGCTGAAACGTGTGATCGCAGCTTATGGCGAACACGTCGTGATGAAAGAGACGCTGGCTGAGGCCTTGTCAGCGCTGTTCTTGGAATCCGGCGCCGCGCCAACAGTCTCAAGCACGACCGAAGAGATGCCCTCGACCAGCCCGGCGCCAAATCAGGCACGAGAGGCGCTCGATCGCTACAATCAAGCAGTGGAGCGATTGAAGGCCGGAGATTGGAAAGGCTTCGGCACGCAGTTCAATGCGATGCGCGACCTCCTGGAGGAAATGAACCGACGCCCCGGCGGCCACTGATGCTCCCGGGGATTCCTCCCATCCACAGTATCGGCTGCGGGTTCGCACACGGCGTCATAGCGCCACGGCGAAGCAATAGTGCCCATCTTCATGGGCCGCGGCGCGCCATTCATCACCGCACCATTCATGCGCTCTTCGGCCGAAAGGCGACGATGGAGCCGGTTGCCTCTTGTTCGCCCATTGCCGCCTCGATAGCCCTTGCAAGCGCGGCCTGGTCGAATGGCTTTGACAGGCGCGGCAGGCTGGATCGCGCATCGCTGGGAATGTCGGCGTATCCCGTGCTCATAAGGATGACGGTCTCGGGGCGCTCCGCGGCGACAGCGCTGGCGAGCTGCAGTCCGGTCATGCCGGGCATGGCGTAGTCGGTCACGATCAGGTCGACGGTGCGCGTGCGGCGGAGCAATGCCAGTGCCTCATCGCCCGAGCGCGCCTCGACCACGATGTGCCCAAGATCCTCCAGCATCGCTGCGGTGTTCTCGAGCACCAAGAGGTCGTCGTCGACGACGAGCACGGAAAGCTGGCGGCTGGCCCGGGCTATCGGTGCCGGCGCCTCCGTGCGCGGCTCCGGCACCGCGGTCTCCTCGGCGATCGGCAGCCAGATGTCGGCGGTGGTGCCCTCGCCGGGACGGCTCTTCAAGACCAGCCTGCCGCCGGACTGCTCGGCAAGTCCGTGGACCATCGACAGGCCGAGCCCGGTGCCTTTGCCGACGCCCTTGGTCGTAAAGAACGGCTCCTGGGCGTGCCTGAGGGTCTGATCGTCCATGCCGCAGCCGGTGTCGCTCACCGAGAGCGCGACATAGCCGCTGGTCGAAAGGCCGCTCCCGTCCTGCTCCTCGCGCGCGGCGATGGTGATCAGGCCGCCGTCCGGCATCGCATCGCGCGCGTTGACTGCAAGGTTGAGCACTGCCAGTTCGAGCTGGTTGGCGTCGACCGTCACTTTCGGCAGGTGCATCGGAAACAGCGTCTCGACACGAATTCCGGGCTCGAATTTCAACAACGATGCCATGCCGCGCACCAAGTCGCGGACATCGACCACCGCCGGCCTGAGGTCCTGTTTGCGCGCGAAAGCGAGCATGCGCTGGGTCAGGGATGCGCCCCGCACCGCGCCCTGCATCGCGTTCTCGACCAGGCGCTGGATCTTCGGATCGCCCGGCGGCAGGCGCTTCTTCAGAAGCTCGAGGCTGCCGAGAACGGCGGCGAGCAAATTGTTGAAGTCGTGGGCGACGCCGCCGGTGAGCTGGCCGATGGTTTCCATCTTCTGCGACATCATCAGGGCTTCGCGCGCCCGATCCAGCGCTTCCTGCGCGCGCCGCCTCTCGCTGACGTCGCGCACGATCTTGGCAAAACCCGCGATGGCGCCGCTTTCGTTGCGGACCGCGACGATCGTCGCCTCCGCCCAGAAGCGACTGCCGTCCTTGCGCACGCGCCAGCCTTCGATGGCGGACTTTCCATCCCGCTCGGCGTCGACGAGAGCGCACCCAGGCGCCCCGGACGCGCAATCTTCCTCGGTATGAAAAATGCTGTAGCTCGTCCCTACGATGTCGTCGCCATAGCCCATCAGCCGGCGCGCGCCGAGATTCCAGTTTCCCACCCGCCCGTCCGGGTCGAGCATGAAGATCGCGTGGTCGGCGATACCTTCCACAAGGAGGCGAAAGCGTTCTTCGCTGCGCCTCAGTGTGTCGGCCTCGTATTGGGCGCGCTCCGCGGACGCCCTGTCATAGACGGCCGCCGCGATCCCGATGCTCAGGATCAGGATGGTGATGCCGGCGAGCAGGAACGCGAGCGGCGCCTGGCCGACGGCGAGATGTCCGGCCTCCCGGACCATGGCGATCGTCGGCAGGAACATGGCGCCTTGCATCGCGGCGTAGTGCATGCCGGAGATCGCAAGACCCATGACCAGGCCCGCGAACAGCCGCTGGACCGCGTTGGTGTTGCGAAAGGCCAGCCAGAGCGCCACGACCGAGGCGCTGATCGCGATCAGGATCGAGAGCACAACCCAGCGGGACTCGTACTCTGTGATGGCCGCCATTCGCATCGCGGCCATGCCGGTGTAGTGCATGCCGGAGATGCCAAGTCCCATCGCGAAGCCGGATACGAGCAGCGCCTGTGGGCGTCGTCCGACAACGGCAAAGGCCGCAGCGGCGACGACAATCGGAATGGCCAGCGAGAGCAGGGTCAGGAATGGATCGTACGAGATCTCGAGGCCGGGCTGGCTGAAGGCCAGCATGCCGACAAAATGCATGGACCAGATGCCGCCGCCCATGGCGATCGCAGCGGCCACCAGCCAGGACCGCCGGGCCCTCCCCGAAGCCGCTCGCATGCGGGTCGCCAGATCCAGTGCCGTATAGGAGGCAAGGGCCGCGATCAGGATCGACAACGCGACCAGAACGGGATCGTGGAAAGCCGTATGATGATGCATTTCGGCCAACGCTAGCCGAACTTGCATTCGGGTTCACGCATGATGTCCTCCCTCGACACCCGAAATCGTGCTCGGCGCCAAGATGGACGCCGCGACCGCAGGCGTCCACGAAGTTCGAATCGGCTGCCATGGTGCACGCAATCCTGCCGCGCCGCCACTCCAGGATGACGACGCACGTCGCCTAGACAACCGGCGCACCCATCCGTCATGCCGGCAGCAGGCCGGCCGCGCGGTAGCTGGCGATCAAGGCGTCGTAGAGCGCAAGATCCGAGCGGCTCCTCGCAAGCAGCTGGGCGCCGGCGATGGCGGCGAAGATCGCGCGTGCGTGCCCTTCGCTCTGCTCGGCATCGGCCAGCCCCGCAGCGGACAGGACCTTGCTCAGCCAGGCGACATTGACGTCGGCAAAGGTCTGCACCTCCTGCTTCACCGTGTCCGGCAAATCGTCATGCTCGGCCGCCATGAAGCTGTGCAGGCACATGCGGTTGCCGCTCTCGAGCGCCTTGCGGAATATGTCAGGATAACGCTGCAGGCAGCGCAGGGGATCGGGAGTTTCGGCCAGCATCGATTCGAGCGCCGCCGCGGTGTCCTCCCAATAGCGCCGGGCGACCGCTGCGCCGAGATCGGCCTTGCTCGGGAAGTGATAGTGGATGCTGGCAGCCTTGATGCCGACTTCAGCAGCAAGATCGCGGAAGTTCAGGCCGCCATAGCCGTGCGCCTGTGCGGTCCGCCTGGCGGCCGCCAGGATGGCTTCCCGCGCGCTGGAACTCATATCGCCGCCTCACCGCCTCGTTATCTACCAAGTGACAGATAGGCTTTGACCGCCAGGTTTTGAAGGCTATAGTCATCTACCATGTGGCAGGTAGATAAAGCGTAGCCGTCCAATGATGAAGATTTACGACTGGCCGACCGGTCCTTAACCCGCGCGCGTCCGCATCGCTCTGGCCGAGAAGAAGCTGCGGCCGCGCGTTGCGTTCGTGACGGTCGACCTCTGGAAGGGCGAGCACAAGAAGCCGGAGTTTCTGACCAAGAACTATTCGGGCACGCTGCCGGTGCTCGAGCTCGAGGACGGCACCTTCATCGGCGAATGCACCGCCATCACCGAATATCTCGACGCGCTCGACGGCGCCCCCGTGCTGACCGGCACGACGCCGCGCGAAAAGGGCGTGATCCACATGATGAGCAAGCGCGCCGAGCTGGAGCTGCTCGACGCGATGAGCGTCTATTTTCACCACGCCACACCGGGGCTTGGTCCCGACGTCGAGATCTATCAGAACGCCGAGTGGGGCCTCGGCCAGCGCGACAAGGCCCTGCGTGGTATGCACTATTTCGACGGCATCCTGAAAAAGCAGCCCTTCGTCGCCGGCGAGGCCTTCTCGATGGCCGACATCACGGTCATCGGCGGATTGATTTTTGCGGAGCTCCTGAAGCTTCCGGTGCCTGCGGAGTGCGAGAGCCTTCAAGCCACGCCGCGCGTGCTGCGTTTCCATCCGATTGCACATTCGGACCGGACGTGCAGCACCCTGTCCGCGGCCGCTCTATCGCTCCATCGGTTGGTTTCCCCTTGGAAGTTGGAGCGGCTGCCGGGCGAAGGGGACGACGAATACGAACGAGTTAGGCGAGGGCTCGAACGCGCTTCGCCGCCAACGGCATGCTGAGGTGCGGCTCGTTGGCGAGAAGTTCGGCCACGAAATCAATGAAAGCGGTGACCTTGCTGCTCGGTCGACGGCCTACGGGGCGGATCGCGTGGATTGGAAAAGTCGCCAAGGAATGCTCGGCGAGGATCTGTACGACGTCTCCCGACCGCAATTCGTCTTCGAACAGCCAACTCGGTCCGAAGCAAATGCCGAGGCCCGCCTTCACGGCGACTCGTATGCTAGCGGCATCGTTCGTGCGGACCCTGGCGCTGGGCGCGAGGAGGAGACGGCCTTCCGGGGTGTCGAAGGGCCAGGAGAACTGCTGACCGTTCGAGATGAGTCCGACGACCGCGTGTTCCTTCAATTCGTGCGGTGAAGTTGGTTCGCCATAGCGCTGCAGATAGCGGGGGCTTGCGACAGCGACCGCCCGTATCACGCCGATCTGCCGAGCGATCAGGGTCGCATCGGTCAAGTCGCCTCCGCGGATCGCGACGTCATATCCGTCCTCGCTCAGGCTCACTAGGCGCTCCGATACGTCGAGGTCGATCGACACCTCGGGATAGGTCGCGAGAAACTCCGGCAAGCGCGGTACGATGAACCCGGCTGGCAAGGTCCGCGAAGGCCGTCACCCGCAGACGGCTGCGGAACTGCCCTTGGCCAATGCGTATTCGCGCCGCCTCGAGGTCGGCGAGCATCCGACGGCGAATTTGTAGAAATCCAGGCCACTTTCCGTGACGCTCATGCCTCTCGATGTCCGGCGCAAGAGCTGTACGCCGAACACCGCCTCCAGTGCGGAGACCTGTTTGCTCACCGTTGATTGCACCACGCCCTCCGCCTTCGCGGCCTTGGAAAAACTTGCGGTCTCCACCACGCGTATGAATAGGCGCATCTGATCGAGCCGGTCCATCTACGCTTCCTTCGGCACAGGCCAGCCGGCCGGCATCCCGTCGATCATCCGACACAGATCCTTGTGTGTCGCACCGGACTGCGCGCGAATCGCGAGGTCGATCGCCGCGTCGAGATCGAACTCTCTGGGTCGTCCCATGACTCCGCTCCTCGTTTTCTACAGTAAGGATTCTACTACTAGAGCAAACCAGGCGAGCCTGTAAGGCCCGCTAAGAGTGGGGGTGGCGCCATAGCGGGTGGTGATCACGAAAGTCGGTCGGCCATTCCAACCCGGACTGGAAAGAATGCCGCTTTCGGCTCTTCTGGAACATCCGGAGCGGCCCATTTGATGGCGCACAGGTTCCGTGAAGGCTGAGGCCCGGGGAATCAATATCAACACGAATCGGAGAAGCGTTATGAGCTATGCGATTGTAGGATTCGGTGCGGTAGGCCAGGCTCTCGCCCGCGCCTTCGCCCGTAACAACATCGACGTGACCGTCGCGAGCCGCCGACCGCCCGAGGCGTTGGCGCCGCAGGCTCGGGCGATTGGACCCAGGGTCGTCGCCAAGTCGCTGCGGGATGCACTCGAGGCCGACACGATCATCTTGGCGGTCCCATTCGGGGAGCATCGCGAGGTTGCGAAGGCCCTGCCGAGCTGGGAAGGCAAGACGGTCATCGACGCGACGAACGCGTTTGGAGTTCCTCTTGAAGAGCCGGGCAGTCTCCCGTCCTCCGCCGTCATCGCGAAGGCGTTCACCGGCGCCAAGCTCGTGAAAGGTTTCAATCACCTGGTTGCGGCCACCCTGGCTGCCGATCCGATCGTCGAGGGCGGGCACCGGGTCGTCTTTCTGTCGAGCGACGACGAGGACGGGACCGCTCCCGTGGCGGCCTTGGCCAAACAACTCGGGTTCGCACCCGTCAAGCTGGGAAAGCTCAACGAGGGTGGCGCGCTGGTGCACGCACGCGGCCGCACTTGGGGCCAGCTCATCTTCCAGGATTTGTTCAAGAAGGAGCGGTAATCGATCTACGACCGTGTGATTTGGCCCGAGAAGTACGATCCCAAACGTCGGCCATCCATGCGCTCAATGACATCGACGGGAATCCTTGAAACATTGCGGAAGATAGCGAAGCGCGGACGGCACGAGACCGCCACCCGCGCTCGCAGCACTATTGGTGCCGTATTTCGCTTTGCCATTGCAACGAGCCGCGCCGAACGGGATTCAACCGCAGACCTGCGGGGCGCGCTGATCACCCCACCGTTACTCACCGGGCAACAATTGTGGGACCCCAAGGTGTCGGCGCGTGCGCGCGGGACGCGGCGTGAAGCTTGAGGATATCGATACGGAGTAGCGGTTGGGGCTGCCCACCCATACGCCCGACGATGCCATCCTGCTCCTGTTTTGCCCGACGGGTCAAACGGCCCGGCAAGGCGCCTCGTGTAAGCCATTGATCCGGCTCATGCCGGCTACTGTGCATGGGGTTGTTTTTCGACTTTTTGTTTTAGAGGCTCGCAAGCGTCGGGCTGAACCGGACCTGATCCAGCTCTTGCCTACTTCATCACCCGAAGACCTTTGGTCGTAAACCGCTGGGCCTTGTCGCCCGGCCGCACCGGCCGCCTTGTGCCGGCGGCCTTGCCGGTGCCGGGGGGCTGGTGCGCGGGGACGAGCTGGTCGGGGCGGGAGCCGATCAGATCGGCACGGCCCATCGCTTTGAGCGCGTCGCGCAGCACCGGCCAATTGTCGGGGTCGTGGTAGCGCAGGAACGCCTTGTGCAGGCGGCGCTGGCGGAGGCCCTTGATCGCCTCGACCTTGTCGCTGCCGCCGCGGCGCACGCCGCGCAGCGGATTGACGCCGGTGTGGTACATCGCCGTTGCGGTCGCCATCGGCGAGGGCAGGAAGGTCTGCACCTGATCGGCGCGGTAGCGGTTCTTCTTGAGCCAGAGCGCGAGGTTCATCATGTCCTCGTCGGTCGTGCCCGGATGCGCCGCGATGAAATACGGGATCAGGTAATATTTCTTGCCGGCCTGTTCGGCCGCTTCATCGAACATCCGCTTGAACTTGTTGTAGGCGCCGATGCCGGGCTTCATCATCTTGTCGAGCGGGCCGCGTTCGGTATGCTCCGGCGCGATCTTCAGATAACCGCCGACGTGATGGGTGACGAGCTCCTTGATGTATTCGGGGCTCTCCACGGCGAGGTCGTAGCGTACGCCGGATGCGACCATCACCTTCTTGATGCCCTTGGTCTCGCGCACCTTGCGATAGAGCCGGATCAGATCGTCATGCGAGGTGTTGAGGTTCGGGCAGATCTCGGGGAAGACGCAGGACGGCCGCCGGCACGCGGCCTCGACCTTCGGATCCTTGCACGCCATCCGGTACATGTTGGCGGTGGGGCCGCCGATGTCGGAGATCACGCCGGTGAAGCCCGGCGTCTTGTCGCGGATCAGCTCGATCTCGCGCAGGATCGAGCCCTCGGAGCGGTTCTGGATGATGCGGCCTTCATGCTCGGTGATCGAGCAGAAGGTGCAGCCGCCAAAGCAGCCGCGCATGATCGTCACCGAGAATCGGATCATGTCCCAGGCCGGAATCTTGACATCGCCATAGAACGGATGCGGCGCGCGGGCGTAGGGCAGGTCGTAGACCGCGTCCATCTCCTCGGTGGTCAGCGGGATCGGCGGCGGGTTGAGCCAGAGATCACGGTCGCCGTGCCGCTGCACCAGCGGCCGCGCATTGCCGGGATTGCTCTCCCGGTGCAGCACGCGCGACGCGCGCGCATAGGCCTCGCGGTCCTGCTCGACCTGCTCGAGCGCCGGCAGCCGGATCACGGTGGCGCCGGCCTGGCGCGCGGCGCCTTCGTCGGCGGAATCGAGATCGTCGGCGTGCAGTTCGGCGTAATCTTCGGGCACGCGCCGGAACAGCGCGACGCCGCGGATGTCATCGAGCTCGCGCGGCGCTTCGCCGGCGGCAAGCCGGTTCGCCACCACGACCACTGCGCGCTCGGCATTGCCGTAGAGCAGCAGGTCGGCCTTGGCATCGGCGAGCAGCGAGCGGCGCACCTTGTCGGACCAATAGTCGTAATGCGCGATCCGGCGCAGCGATGCCTCGATGCCGCCGAGCACGACCGGCACGTCCTTGAACGCCTCGCGGCAGCGCTGGGCATAGACGATGGTGCAGCGGTCCGGCCGCTTGCCGCCTTCGCCGCCGGCGGTATAGGCGTCGTCATGGCGCAAGCGGCGATCCGCCGTATAGCGGTTCACCATCGAATCCATGTTGCCGCCGGTGACGCCGAAGAACACTTTTGGCTTGCCGAGCGCCTTGAACGGCTCGGCCGAATGCCAGTCGGGCTGCGCGATGATGCCAACGCGGAAACCCTGGGCTTCCAGCAGCCGGCCGATGATGGCCATGCCGAAGCTTGGATGGTCGACATAGGCGTCCCCGGTCACCAGCACGATGTCGCAGGCGTCCCAGCCCAGCGCATCCATCTCGGCGCGACTCATGGGCAGGAACGGCGCGGGTTTGCGCGCACGGTCAGGGGACCGCGACAGCAGGGGCTTTTCGGCGATGGCTGGGGTGTTCATGGTGCCTACGCATAGGCCTGCGGGCCCGCAAAGACAACCTGTGCTGCGCGAGCGGATCGCGGTTCCCGGTGGTGCGGATGAAGCTCTGCATGCTGTGCGCGCTCGCGGCGGTGTTCTCGATCGCCGCCGCCTGCACGCATGTTGCACCGATGCAACTCGCCGGCGCCATCGCGACGCGTTAGGCGCAGCACGCGGAACCAAAGGGCTCCGCGAACATTCAGGTCGAGGGATCGACGCGCCGGTCCGGTTCGCGCGCGACCGCAATCACGGCGCTCGCGCCCACCACGGCGATGTTTGCGTCGAATGCCGCCTCGGCCGATGGGGGAGCTGTGAGTACAGTCATAGAGAATTTGCTGTCGCGGAAGCAGCAGCTCGTGGAGCAGCTCGAAAAGGCGCAGTCGATCGAGGAACGCGACAGGATCGAGCAGCAGCTCGAACAGATCAACACCGCGCTGGATTTTCTGGACAGGCCGGAACCGAACGGCGCGCAGTAGCGACCGCTCAATCCGTCTTCAGCGCCTCCACCTTCAAGGCCTTGGCATAGGTCAGGCCGGAATTGGTGATGTGGGTCGTCATCAGCTCCGCGAACGCCGCAAATTCGCCGCGGACAAACAGATCGAGCAGCTTGCGATGCTCGTCGAACGACGTACGGGTGCGAACGTCGATCGGCGAGGTCAGGTTGGTGCGTAGCGCGGCGACGCGGCCCGAGACGAGCTGGTAGGATTCGACGAGATAGCGGTTGCCGCAATGCGCGAACAGCGCTTCGTGAAAGGCGGCGTCGGCGCGGCCATAGGCGATGTTGTCTCGTGCCGCGACCGCCGGCTCCATCGCCGCGATCGCGGCGCTCATCGTCGCGACCGCACCGTCACGGTCGTGACGGAACGCGAGCTCGGCGCCCTTGGGTTCGAGCGCGATCCTGAAGGTGCAGAGCGCGCTGATGTCCTCGGCGCTTGGGGTGAACACGAAGCTGCCGACCTGCGGCCTGATCACCACGAGCCCTTGCGCCTGCAACTGTCCCATCGCCTCGCGCACCGGCGTGCGGCTGACGCCAAAGGAAGTGGCCACCATCTCCTCAGAAATATCAGCCCCGAGCGCGAACTCGCCGTCGATGATGGCCTGGCGCAGCCGCTGCATCACCCGCTGCGACAGCGATTTCGGCGTATCGAGCTTGAGCGATCTCATCGGCTATCCCAGGGTCAGATCACCTTGCCGGGATTGAGCAGATGATCGGGATCGAGCGCGGCCTTCAGCGTCCGCATCAGCGCGATCTCGGCTTCGCTGCGGGCATGCCCCAGCCATTTCTTCTTCAGCGTGCCGATGCCGTGCTCGGCGGAGACGCTGCCGCCCATCTCGCGCACGAGGCCATAGATGATCGTGTCCATCTCTTCCTTGGGCTGTTGTTCGACGGAAAGGCCCGTGACCCAGGAGACGAGGTGGAGGTTGCCGTCGCCGATATGGCCGTAGTAGACGCTCTCGCATCCCTTGATGCCATTGGCGAGCGCCGCCTTGCAGCGCGTGACAAACACGTCCATCCCTGCCACCGCAAGGCCGATGTCGTAGGAGATGTGGGGCCCCAGCACCTGGCCGAATTCGGCGCAGATGTCGCGCACCCGCCAGAATCCTTGCGTCTGCGCCAGCGATTGCGCCACGGCGGCGTCGACGAGCAGACCGCGCTCCATCAGCTCCTCGAGCCAGCTCTGGAAGCGCGGTGCATCAAGGCTCTCGTCGGTGCCCTGCGCCTCCACCAGCACGTAGAGACCGTGGCCGGCGCCGACCGGCGGCTTGACCCCGGCGCGCACCGTGATCACGTCCCAATAGTCCGGCCACATCACCTCGAACGCCGACAGCAGCGGACCGAGGCCGCTGCGTGCGGCATCGAGCAATGCGATCACCGCGGCATAGTCCTTCAGCGCGCATAGCGCGGCCATGGTCGAACGCGGTTTTGGAAACAGTCGCAGTACCACGCGAGTGATGATGCCGAGCGTGCCTTCCGAGCCGATGAAGAGATGCTTCAAATCGTAGCCGGCATTGTTCTTCATCAGCTTGTTCAGGCTGGTGATGATGGTGCCGTCCGGCAGCACCACCTCCAAGCCGAGCACCAGTTCGCGCGTCATGCCGTAGCGGATCACACGGTTGCCGCCGGCATTGGTCGAGAGGTTGCCGCCGATCGCGCAGGAGCCGCGCGAGCCGAGATCGAGCGGAAAGAAGAAACCGGCTTCATCGGCCGCCTTCTGGATCGTCTCCAGCGGCGTGCCCGATTTCACCGTCATCGTCGCCGAGGTGCGATCGATCTCCTCGATGCCGCTCATGCGTTCGAGCGAGATTGCGACCCAGCCTGCTTCAGGCGAGGCGCCGCGGCAGAGTCCGGTCAATCCGCCCTGCGGCACGAACGGCAGCCGCGCCTCTCGGCATGTCAGAATCGCGTCGGCGACGCCTAGAGCGTCGAGCGGACGGATCACCGCGAGCGGCATCTGCGGCTGGCTGGCGCTCCAGTCGTTGCAATTGCGTGCGGGCACGTCGCTGCCCGTCAGCACGGCGGCGGCTCCGAGCTTATCGCGCAGAGTACCGAGCAATCGGCCGGAATGTTCGATGGGGGTCACCATGTCCATGAGAGACCTCATCAAGATCGGGAAGCGCCCAATGGCGCCGTTGCAGCGAGGGAATTGCGCCTGCCTTGTATGTAAGGTACAAGGCGAGAAGTAAAGCAAAAACAAGGTTCCGGGTAAGCTCTGAAGATCGTTACGGATCAGAGGCTTAGTCCGAAGCCGCAGCAGCAATGGGTGGTGGTGTCATGACGGAGGCAATTCGCGGGTTCTGGGTGGCGTCGGCAACGCCGCTGACGTCCGACGGCAACGTGGACTCCCCAAGGCTCGCCGGTCATGCCAAGCAGCTCTTCAGCAAAGGCGTCGACGGCGTCGTGCTGTTCGGCACCACCGGCGAGGGCACCTCGTTCAATGTCGCCGAGCGCGTCGCAACCATCGAGGCCGTGCTCAAGGCCGGGGTCCCGGCGGAGCGCATCGGGATCGGCGGCGGCTTTCCCGCCATCAGCGACAGCATCGCTCTGACGCGCGCCGTGCTCGGTCTCGGCCTGCGCCACGTGCTGTACCTGCCGCCGTACTTCGACCGCAGCGTCACACCTGAGGGCATCGAGGATGCCTTTGCCGCGATCATCGACGGCGCTGGCGACGAACGGCTGCGCGCTTCGCTCTATCACATCCCGCAGGTCTCGGACGTTGCGATCCCGATCAGCGTCGCCGCGAACTTGCGCAAGCGCTATGGCAAGCTGGTCGCAGGATTGAAGGACTCCAGCGGCGACTTCAAGCAGTTCCAGGCGTTCCGCGCCGCCGCTCCCGAGCTCGCCATCACCGTTGGCAATGAAACCGACATCGCCCGCGCTATTGCCGCCGGCGGGGCCGGCACCATCTGCGGCATGGCCAATATCGCTCCGGAGCTGGTCAAAGCGATGATCGACGGCAAGGATGTCGAGGCACGCATGCAGGCCGCGGTCGACATCGTGGTGAAGACGCCATCCTTCCTCGCGACGCTGAAGGCCATCCTCGCGGCGCAGACCGGCGATGCAAGCTGGCTGCGCGTGCGTCCGCCGCTGCGTGCCCTGTCTGACGGCACCGCGCTCAAGCGCAAGCTCGACGAGTTGGTGACTCTCGCCAACGTGTGAGATCGTACAACGCCGCGCCGGGCGGCCGCGAATTCGCGCGGAGCGTGTCGCAGTTCCCCGCGACATCAATCGGTGATTTCGCTTTTGTGCACATCTACGCTTGGAAGGAATAACACTAGAGCGATTCAAATCCGTCTACGGTTCTCTTGATCCACTGCGACTGCTACAGGCGCACACTTCAACACTGCGTCTGACTTGAAGTGGATCGAAAGTGCGTGCCAATGCTGATGGTCAGCGCGTAAGCGGCCATCGAAACCGCGCCGGCAAGAGCCGTGCGCGTCTTCTCATCGGAGCAGCCGTGCTGCTCGCCGAATTGCCCTCCAACACGACGACTGCGCAGGCCCAATCGGCGTTGCCGCCGGTGACCGTGGATGCGCCGACGCAGCGGCCGAAGCCCGCGCGTGCATCGGAATCGCCGCAACGCCGAACGCAAGCAGCCGCACGCCAGCGCAGCCGCAATGCCGCCACCCCGGCCGCACCGACGCTGTCGGAACGCGCCGCGGCTGAAGCCGCCGCGCAGGCTGCGGCCAAGCTCGGCTACCGCGCGATGCCGAGCGCGACCACGCTGCGCAGCGGCGCCTCCCCGCTCGATACCTCGCAAGTTGTCAACATCGTGCCGGCGCAAGTGTTGAAAGACCAGCTGCCGCGCAACATCGACGACGCGCTGGTCAACATCAGCGGCGTCACGCAGACCAACACGCTCGCCGGCACCCAGGACGCTGTGATCCGCCGCGGCTTTGGCGACAATCGCGACGGCTCCATCATGCGCAACGGCATGCCGCTGGTGCAGGGTCGCAGCCTGAACGCCGCGGTCGAGAGCGTCGAAGTGCTGAAAGGTCCGGCATCGCTGCTCTATGGCATCATGGATCCCGGCGGGATCGTCAACACCATCAGCAAGCGTCCTGAGCCCTACCAGCACGGCTCGGTCACCTTGCTCGGCTCGACCTTCGCGAACAACCGCAGCGGCGCCGACGGCACGCTGGACATCACCGGTCCGATCGGCGACGGCGGTCTCGCCTATCGCTTCATCGGCTACGGCGTCAGCGAAGATTATTGGCGCAATTTCGGCCGCCACAGGGAAATGCTGGTGAACCCGTCGCTTGCCTGGTACGGCGACACCACGACGGTTCAGCTCACCTATGAACACCGTGAGTTCATCTACCCGTTCGACCGCGGCACTGCCTTCGTCAAGGGCGCACCGCTGGCGATCCCCGCTACGCGTCGGCTCGACGAGCCCTTCAACAACATGTGGGGCACGTCCGACCTGATGCAGGCCTCGGTCGAGCAGAAGCTCAGCGACAATTGGAAGGTCACGGCGGCCTACAGCTACAACACCGAGACCTATAGCGCCAATCAGCTGCGCATCACCGGCGTCAACGCTGCGACTGGAGTTGAGACGCGCAGCAATGACGGCACCCATAACTCGCTGAGCAACGCCAGTTACGGCACCTCCTACCTGCAGGGTGACGTCTCGGTGGGCGGTTTCCGCAACGAGATCCTGTTCGGAGGCGAGGCGTTGTATCGCACGATCGATCGCCGCGACCTGATTCGCCAGGCGACCCCGAGCTTCAATTTCTACAACCCGGTCTACGGACTGGTCTCGCCGGGTACGGCTGTTTCGCCAGTCGACAGCGAACAGACCGACAAGCTCGGCACCCGCGGCTTCTTCGCCCAGGACACGTTCCATCTGACCAACTGGCTGTCCGTGGTCGGGGGCGTGCGCTGGATGGAATACGAGCAGCTCGCGGGAAAAGGCCGGCCTGTCTTCATCACGAACACCAATCTATCAGGCGACAAGGTGCTGCCGCTCGGCGGCGTCATCTTCAAGCTGAACGATCAGCTCTCGTATTACGTGAGCTATACGCAGTCCCTGAAGCCGACCTCGACCATCGCGGCGTTCACCAGCGGTTTTGTCGTCGACTCCACCATTGCACCCGAGGAGGGAACGCAATGGGAGACCGGGCTCAAGTTCGACGTCAACAAGCGGCTGTCGGGCACTTTGGCGCTCTACGATATCGATAAGAAGAACGTGCTGGTGCTAGACGACCTCGGCAACGGCAAGTCGACAGGGCGCACGTCCGGCGCGGCCCGGTCGCGCGGCGTCGAATTGGACGTGACCGGCAAGCTGACCGATCAATGGAGCATGATCGGAAGTTATGGCTATACGGACGCACGCTTGATCAACGATCCCGTTGTCGGCAACGCCAAGCTCCTCAACGCCGCAATGAACACGGCCTCGCTTTATCTCGTCTACGATTTCGGCGATGCGCTTCCCGGACGTTTGCGGCTCGGCGGCGGTGCGCACTATGTCGGCGACCGGCCAGGCGACTCCGCCAACACCTTCTTTCTGCCGGCGTATACCGTCGCAGACGTCTTTGCGACCTACGACACCAGAGTCGGCAACCTGCCGATGACCTATCAGTTCAACGTCAAGAACCTGTTCGACAAGCTCTACTATACATCCACCCCCGGGAACGCGTTAAACGTTGCGATCGGCGATGCCCGACGCTTCTCGTTGTCGGCGACGGTGAAGTTCTAGCGATGCAGACACCGCGCAAAAACACGGGTTTTCTGATCGTGCCGATCAGGAGGATCGGCGCCGATGCGTGAGCCCGGGCGCGCGATCAAGGCCGTTCTGTTCCAGCTCCATTCCATCGCGGGTCTCGTGCTCGCGCTGCTGCTTGCCGTGATCGCGCTGACGGGGGTGGTCATGAGCTTCGAGGATGAGATCGTCGACCATCTGAATGCAGACATCATGCGAGTGGCGCCACGTCCGGCGCCGATGCCGATGCCAGATGAGGTGGTTGCACGCCTGAAGGCGGCAGGCCAGGTTTCCGCCGTCACGCTATCGAGCGACCCGTCCGCCGCGGTGCGCCTCCGCTTCGCCCGCGACGAGCAGGGCGCGCGTCCGTCCTCGCTCTATGTCGATCCCTACGACGCCCGCGTGCTCGGCACGCCGCGCGGCGAGGAGTTTTTCGCGACGGTCCGAAAGCTGCATCGCTGGCTGCTGATTCCCGGCGATGCCAAGGGCTGGGGGCGCCAGATCACCGGCGTCGCCGCGCTCGGCCTGATCGTCATGCTCGTCTCCGGCCTCGTGCTGCGCTGGCCGCGCCGCGCCAGCAGCGCGAAGATGTGGCTGAAGCCGAATCTCGGGCTCAGCGGCCGCGGTCTGCACCGGTCGCTGCACGCCGTCATCGGGACCTGGGTCCTGCCGGTCTATCTGGTGATGACGCTGACCGGGCTCTGGTACTCGTTCGACTGGTACAAGGACGGCGTCGTCTGGCTGCTGTCGCGTCCGCAAGTTGCGCCAGCGAAGATGGAGCCCAAGACGCCTGCAAATGCGCCGCGCGCGGCTGGCCGTGCCGAGCCCGCTCAGCCGATCGGCTTCGATCGCGCATGGTCGACCTTCCTGCACGATGAGGGTGGCCGCTTCTCCAGGGCGCTGCTGACGTTGCCCGCCGGTGCCGGCACCGTGATACGGATCCGGTCGTGGGGGAAGCACTCCACGCTCGATACCACCCGCGACGAATTCCGTGTCGATGCCGTCACGGGTCAGCTGGTTTCCGCAGAACGCTATGCCGACAAGACGCTCGGCGAGAAGATCATCGCAAACCTGCTCGACATCCACCGCGGCGCGTTTCTGGGCGGGCCCGGCAAGCTCGCCTTCATGATCGCGGCCGCGCTGATGCCGCTGTTCGCGATCACCGGCATCCTGCTTTATCTGTCGCGCCGCAAGCTGCGACGTCCCGCGCAGCCGCCGCTTGGGCGGCTGGTGCCGGGAGAGTGAACTGCTCGAAGGCTAGCCAAGGCCGCGGTAATCGTCCAAAAGCCCATGGCCTATCTTCGCCAAGGTTCATGCCGTGAAGCTCCTCACCGTCACCCCCGCCGACATCCGCCGCGCCCTGCTGTTGCGCGAGGAGATCGCGCTGCTGGATCTCAGATACGAGGCCGCGTTCGCGACGGGACATCCCCTGTTCGCCGCCAACATGGCCGCCGACCGGATCGCGATCGAAGCTGAGGTCAGGCTGCCGCGCAAGGACGTGCCGGTCGTGCTCTATGATGACGGGGAGGGGTTTGTCGCTGCAGGTGCCGAACGCCTCGCGACCCTCGGCTACACCAACATCCGCGCGCTCGACGGTGGGCTCAAGGCGTGGCGTGCGGCGGGCTATGAGGTGTTCGAGGACGTCAATTCCTACTCCAAGGCCTTCGGCGAGCTGGTCGAGGCACGCCGCCACACGCCCTCGCTCAGCGCCGACGAGGTCGCCAAGCTCATTGCGGACAAGGCCAACATCGCCATCCTCGACGTTCGCCGCTTCGACGAATATTCGACGATGAACATCCCCGGCTCGGTCAATGTGTCCGGGGCGGAGCTGGTGCTGCGCGCCGGGCGCGCGGCGCCTGATCCCGACACCACCATCATCGTCAATTGCGCCGGCCGCACGCGCTCGATCATCGGCACGCAATCGCTGATCAATGCCGGCGTGCCGAACAAGGTGCGGGCACTGCGCAACGGCACCATCGGCTGGACGCTGGCACGGCGCGAACTCGATCACGGTGCCGACCGGCGCGGCGCCATCGGGCCGTTCGAGGGCGGTCCAGCCAATGCGCGAGACGTCGCCTATCGTGCCGGCGTCCGCCATATCGGGGCGGGTGAGATGTCGGTGCTGCTCGCGCAAAGTGATCGCACGCTCTATCGCTTCGACGTGCGCGACGCGGAGGAATATGCCGCCGGCCATCTCCCGGGCTTCCGCCATTATCCGGGCGGCCAACTGGTCCAAGAAACCGACATGGCCGCACCGGTCCGCGGCGCGCGCATCCTCCTCGCCGACGACAAAGGCGTCCGCGCCGACATGACGGCATCCTGGCTCGCGCAGATGAGCTGGGAGGTCTATGTGCTGGATGGGGGCTACGACGGCGCGCTAGAGGTCGGCCCGCCGCTTGTGCTGCCGAAGCCCGACCCGGGGCATCGCTATCGCCGTCCCTATGAGGGTACCGACGTCGCCGAAGGGGCGATGCAGGCCTATCTCGATTGGGAATATGGCCTCGTCGAGCAGCTCCGCCGCGATGCGACGCACGGGTTCTATGTGATCTGACGCCTGGGCGGCAGGACTTGCTTCGCGCTGTAAGCAATCCGTCTCTCACCGTCACCCTGAGGTGGCCGCTTCTTCAGCGGCCCTCGAAGGGCGACGGCCCGGCTGCCATCGGGGCCGTTCATCCTTCGAGGCTCCCCACGCGACGCTTCGCGTCGCATGGCTCGCGCCTCAGATCCTATGGGTGGCGGGTGGTCAGGAGAGGTAGGATTAGATTGCAAACCATCCAGCCTCGGAGGACCAAGATGATCAAGCTCGATCGCACTGAGACACCCGCCGCAGCGGAGCATGCCACGGTTTATCTGGCTTTTGAACTGAGCCAAGCGAAATGGAACTCGGCGTGTTGCTGCCGGGATCGCAGAAGCTGAGCCGCTATACGATCGGTGGCGGCGACCTGGCCGCCTTGACGGCCCGGCTTGCCGACATGCGCAAGAAGGCGGCCGCAGATGGCCGGCCGGTACGTGCTACGAGGCGGGTCTCGACGGCCACTGGCTGCATCGATGGCTGATGGGACAAAGTGTCATCAACCATGAAATCGATCCCTCCAGCATCGAGGTGA